>JAJZVC010000008.1 GCA_021845865.1 Pseudomonadota bacterium
TGAGCAAGAACACGTTCTACCTGCACCTCAAGGAGTGCGAATTCCGGTATAACTACCGGAGCCAGAACTTGTACCTTACCCTCCTCAAAATTGTCAGACTGAACCCGCTGTTCTAGTCATGACCCTATACAAAAGTACATGAATAACGACTTGAATTTAGAAAAGAAACAGACAAAATAGTTAAATGGTATGGCGTAATCCCAACGCAATCCCAACGTTGACGGAAACTTGCGACCGCACCTCCAAAGTAGGATCATCAAGACACTCATGGAGAGGAGGAGCACCGTGTCCGAGCAAGAAAATTTTTACCGATGGGCCGGAGCCCTTCTGCAAAAAACGGCCTGCCCTTATGACCCCATCGAGGAATCCCCCATTCCGCTTGACCAGATGGAGTTGGCCGGAATATGGGAGGAAGAAGTCGTTTTGGTAGTGAAGCCTGGCGCGTGCCAGTGCTGCGGCGGGATGGTCGCCCTCCCGTGCACTTATTGGCACGGAGCCGAGGCCTTCAAGGAACATCTGTGCTGGAATTGTTTGCCAATCCGGGAGCGTGCGCGGCCAACGCAAGGGATATAGCTCCACCATCAACTCCAACCGGGACAACGCCCGGCAGAAAAAACCCGCCATCGGGCGGGTTCATCGACCAATCAAAGATATTCCGGGAACCATATTTACAAATACGTACCAAAGTTGGTACATTAAGCCCTATGATTACCCCCGTTCTCCAAGTCCGGTTCTACATATCCGGCACCGGCACGGAACCAGTGCGAGACTGGCTAAAAAGCCTGTCCGCGACTGAACGGAAGATTATTGGGGAAGACCTTAAGACAGTGCAGCTTGGCTGGCCCCTCGGCATGCCCCTGGTGCGCAAGCTGGACAAGGACTTGTGGGAAGCGCGTATTCACCTGGAAGGGAAAATCGCGCGTGTCCTATTCACCGCCAACGAAGGTGTAATGGTCCTTCTGCATGGCTTTATCAAGAAATCAGAGAAAACCCCGAAAGAGGACTTGGCGCTGGCCAAGCGCCGGCTCGGGGAAGTGAGGAGTTAACCATGAACGAAAAGCACATCGGCAGCAGCCTTGATGATTTCCTGGCCGAGGAAGCCATCCTGGAAGAAACCACCGCCGTAGCGGTCAAGCGTGTCATCGCCTGGCAAATCGCGCAGGAGATGAAGGCACAGAAGCTCACCAAAACCGCTCTGGCCGAGAAAATGCACACCAGTCGGGCGGCGCTTAATCGCCTGTTGGATGATTCGGACACCAGCCTGACCCTTACCACCCTGGCCAGTGCCGCCGCGGCCCTGGGAAAGCGTGTCCGCATCGAACTGGAACCTTCCGCCTAAAACTTATTTGCACCCGACAGCATCGAGTTCCGCCACTAGGTCCTCACCTCTGAGGTGGGTATACCGCTTCAACATCTGCATCGTCTTGTGACCCGAGATCGCGGCCACCTTCTGATCGCTCAACCCCGCCTCCACCAAGCGCGAGATTGCCTCATGGCGCAGGTCATGGAAGTGGAGGCCCACGAAACCTTCGCGCTTCACCAATTCGTTCCAGGTTTTCACCCACACATACGGCCGGCGCTTCTTATCCCGGCCAGGCTCTCCAAAAAACACCAGATCGGAATCTAAGGGCCGAATAGGGTTCTCCATAGCCTGACCCATCACCTCGGCCGCCGCCTTCGTCAAAGGCACGTTACGGGCCTCCCCGTTCTTGGTTTTGGGCAAATGGACGACACGCCTTTTCAAATCAACTTGGCCACGTCGAAGGCCGGAAATCTCCCCCGCCCTCATGCTGGTATAGAGCGCCAGTTTGACGATCCAGGCAAACATCGGGTTGCTGTGCTTCTCCGCCGCCTTAATGAGACGCTCTTCCTCGTCGGGCAACAGCCGCCGGTTACGCGCCGGCGGCGGCGAGGGTTTGCGAATATTCATCACCGGGTTATAGGTCAGCCCCAGCCCCCATTCCCGGATAGCCGTGGTGTAAAGATGGGACAGGAGGGCCAACTCCAGCCGAACCGAACTCGGAGAAATCGGCCTCTTTGTCCGCGCACTGGTGGCGGCAAGGCGTTCATCCCGATAGGTGGCCACCAAATCAGGACTGATAGCGGCCAAGCTGTATTTACCAAGGGAGGCAATCAGTGGTTTGGCGCTGGAAACCTCGGACCTGTGACTACCAACCGACTTAGCCGACGAAACTTCCTTGAGATACCTCTCCAGGGCTTTTTCGAGGGTCAAACGCTCCGCCGGCGCACGTTGGACATACACCCCACGCACCATTTCATCTTCGGTGCGTCGCGCCCAATCCTCGGCATCGCGCTTGGTTCTAAATGTTTTGGAAGTAGTCGGCCAGCCCTGACGACGGATGAGGGCTTTGTAGGTGCCGGAAGGGGTTTTTACGATGGCGGCCATGAGCACTCCTGAATGCACAGTGTACCGAAACTGTACCTTTAGGAGTTTTTGCCGTCCAGGGTCGGATTACAACTAATTGTTTTATATGGTGCCGGCAGCAAGAATCGAACTCGCGACCTTCTGATTACAAATCAGCTGCTCTACCAACTGAGCTATGCCGGCCAGGTGGGGGCCGATTATATAGGGCTTACCCGCACACCTCAACGCAACCGCTCAATAAGCCGCCCCCCCCACGGAACCGCCATGAATTCGCGGGTTCGTCTAAGGTATTCATATTGACACCATTTCGCGCACGGCAAAAAAATAGCCCATAGCGGCAAAAAAACCAGATACTTAGAATATTCAAAAAAACATTCGCTCTTCCGCCTCCCCCACTGCCGGAAGCGCGCAGGACGCCCTAATGAACAAATTAGCCCTACCCCCTGGAACGTCCGCCCCAGAAGGCGAACAGCTTGGCGCGATGCTCATCGGCTTGGTTCAATCGCTAAAAAACGTCCAAGCCATTTCAGGCGAACGGGCGGCCCGATTGGTAGCGGACATCAAATCGGACGCCTGGTACCCGATGCCCATCTTTTTCGGCATCCTCGATGAAATCCAGGAATTCGAAATCGACCTGGATCCCATACTTTTTCAGGCCGGCGCCGCGTTCATCCAGGACTGGTTCACCCAATTCGATGGCCACACCGTGTTTCCCACAGCCAAGGACTTTATCCTTGCACAAGCCCAAAGCGGGGGATATGCGCAGGTGCACCGGGGAAACCCTGACGAAATCGGCTGGCTGGACCTGCTCGACTTAAACGAATCCGAGGGCCGAGCAACCGTGGTCTGCGTCACCCCCTATCCCAAGGAGTTTGAACGCGGGCTGTTCTTCTCCGGCGTGCGGATGGCGGGCGACGTGGATTACGCGCATGTCGATTCCGTTGAAGAGCCCTACAACCACTTTCTGAGCAAAAAGACCGTCACGATTCATTATCACCGCAAACCCAACGCGGCGATCAGCGATTCTCTGGATGCGTTCCTGGCCAACATGTCTCCGTCAGCCCCCCCTCTCCCTGCCCGAGCATCTGCACGACGCCATCGCGTGGCGGCTAAAGGCGGCCCAAGAGGAGCACGAGAACGACCGGCTATTTTATGAACAAAGCAGCCTCCTGCTCTCAAAGGCGGCCAGCCGAATCTACGATCTATCGCAACGGCTGGACAAACTGGCGCACCACGACGAGCTCACGGAGCTGCTGAATCGCCGCGCCATCTTCGAAAAAGCGGAGCTCCTCCTCGCCGCCGCCGCACGCCACCATTGGCCGATGTCCTTCATCATGCTGGACATCGACCACTTCAAATCCATCAACGACATATGGGGGCATTCCGCGGGGGACGACATCCTGCGGAGTGTCGCCACGGTGCTCAAGAAACGCTTGCGCGAGTCGGATTTGCTGGGCCGCGTAGGCGGCGAGGAATTTCTCGCCGTGCTCCCAGAAACCAACCTGGAAGGCGCTCGCATTCTCGCCGAGAATCTGCGCACAGCGGTGGAACAGCACACGGTCAGGGTGGTAGGAACCGAGCGAATCTCCGTCACCATCAGCCTGGGCATCGTCATCGTGGACAAGCCGCAGCCCGGCGAAATCGACGCATACATCAAGCAGGCGGACCGGGCGCTCTATCATTCCAAGCACGCGGGCCGCAACCGGGCCACCATTTCCGCCACGTGAGCCGAACAGCCCAAAAAGCAAAAAGCCCGACCAGAGGCCGGGCTAAGTGCGTGCTTGTAGTGGTTGCGGGGGCAGGATTTGAACCTACGACCTTCGGGTTATGAGCCCGACGAGCTTCCAGACTGCTCCACCCCGCGTCAGGAAGCTGGGCATTATACGCAAATCGGAGGACATGTCAAGAATCCAGTGGCGCCCCCGACAGGAATCGAACCTGTAACTGGCCCTTAGGAGGGGCCCGTTATATCCATTTAACTACAGGGACACGGCACCGCCCTACTTTGGAGACGGGCGAGGCCTTATTTTACGCCATCCGGGCCAAGAGCGAAATCCACCGCCATCCCTTTAGAATGCGAGATGGAGTATCCTAAGACGTGTTCCCCCGGGCGTTTCCCTCGTGGTTAGCACGAAGGGCGCCCCGCCTAACCGTAATCTGCAAGGAGTTTTCCATGGCCCCACTTACCGCCCCCCAGGCCGAACAGCTGAAAAAGCAGCTGCAACAGCAAAAAGCCGCGCTCTGGGAGGATATCCGCGCCGAACTGGAGCGTTCCGGCAACCAGAAGTTCGCTGACCTGGCCGGGGAGGTGCGAGACCCGGGCGAGGAGTCCGTGGCCGCCATGCTGGTGGATATCGATGCCGCCATCGTGGACCGCCAGGTGCGCGAAATCCGCGACATCGAGGACGCCCTGGCGCGCATTGCCGACGGCGTTTACGGCGCCTGCATCGACTGCGGCGCGGATATCGGGGTCGAGCGCCTCCAGGCCTACCCCACCGCCCTGCGCTGCATCCGCTGCCAGGATCAGCACGAAAAAACCCACGGCGGCGAGGGCAATCCCACGCTCTAAACCGTTCCATGCCGGTCCACAACGCCGACATCGCGGCGATTTTCGAGGAAATCGCCGACCTGCTGGAAATCGAGGCCGCCAACCCCTTCCGCATCCGCGCCTACCGCAACGCCGCCCGCGTGGTGGCGGAGCAGGGCCGGGAAATGCGCGGCCTGGTGGAAAAAGGCGAGGACCTCACCCGCCTGCCCGCCATCGGCCACGACCTGGCCCTCAAGATCACCGAGATCGTCGCCACCGGCCGCTGCGGTTTTCTCGACCGGCTGCGCCAGGAACTCCCGCCCGCCGTCACCGAACTGCTCCACATTCCGGGCCTGGGGCCGAAGCGGGCGCGCGCCCTGTTCCAGGAGCTGCATGTCCAGACCCTGGCGGACCTCCTGGAAGCCGCGCGGCAGGGTCGCATCCGCCACCTGCACGGTTTCGGCGAAATCACGGAACAGCACATCCTGCACGCCGTGGAGGCGCGCACGACGAAGAAAAAACGCTTCCGCGCCGCCGTCGCGCGCCAGTATGCCGAAGCCCTGGCGGCTTACCTCGCCGCCTCTCCACTCGTCGCCCGGGTGGAAATCGCCGGCAGTTTCCGCCGCCGCAAGGAGACCGTGGGGGATATCGACCTCCTCGCCGTCGCCACGCACGGCGCTGCCGTCACCGCCCGCTTCACCGCCTACGACGAGGTGGCCGAGGCGCTTTCCACCGGGGATACCCGCGCCAGCGCGCGCCTGCGCTGCGGCCTGCAGGTGGACCTGCGGGTGGTGCCGACCGAGAGCTTCGGCGCCGCCCTGCACTACCTCACCGGCAGCAAGGCCCACAACATCGCCGTGCGCCGACTGGCCCAGGAGCAAGGCCTGAAAATCAACGAATATGGCGCCTTCCGCGGCAAACAGCGGGTGGCGGGCGAGACGGAGGAGGCGCTCTATGCCGCCGTCGGTCTGCCCTACATTCCTCCCGAGCTGCGGGAGGACCAGGGCGAAATCGAAGCCGCCCGAGCGGGCCGCCTGCCTCGGCTGGTGGAGCGCGCCGACCTGCGGGGCGACCTCCATTGCCATACCCGCGCCAGCGACGGCCGCCACGGCCTGCGGGAAATGGCCGAGGCGGCACGGCAGCTAGGCTTGAGCTACCTGGCCATTACCGACCACGCCAGCCGTTCCGGCGTCCTCCACAGCCTCGACCCCGGCGCCGTCCTGCGCCAAATGGACGAAATCGACCGCCTTAACGCCGAACTGACGGGCATCGTCCTTCTCAAGGGGGCAGAGGTGGAAATCCTCGAGGACGGCAGCCTGGACCTGCCCGACACGGTCCTGGAGCGGCTCGACATCGTCATCGGCGCCGTGCACAGCCACTTCACCCTTCCCCGCGCCAAGCAGACCGCGCGGGTGCTGAAGGCCCTGGACCACCCCTCCATCAGCCTCCTCGCCCACCCTTCCGCCCGCCTCCTCGGCGAGCGGGAGCCCATCGACGTGGACATGGCGCGCATCATCCGCCACGCCGGCGAGCGGGGCTGCTTCCTGGAACTGGATTCCCAGCCCGCCCGCCTGGACCTGGACGACCGTCATTGCCGGATGGCGAAGGCCGAAGGGGTGCTGGTGAGCGTCGACTCCGACGCCCACAGCCGAGAGGATTTCGCCAACCTCGGCCACGGCATCGGCCAGGCCCGCCGCGGCTGGCTGGAAAAGGACGACGTTCTCAATACCCGCTCCCTCGTGGAGCTGCGCAAGCTGCTGGCGAAAACCCGCTGACGGCGGCGTGGTAGAATCGCGCCTTTCTTCCCTCCGAACCGCCCATGCCCCTCGCCACCCTGGAAAACGCCTGCCTCGCCTTCGGCCACGTCGCCCTCCTGGACCACGCCGAACTGGTCATCGAGCCCGGCGAGCGGTTGGGCCTCATCGGCCGCAACGGCACCGGCAAATCCAGCCTGCTGAAGATTCTCGCCGGCGCGGCCCATCTCGACGACGGCAAGGCCTGGCGCGGTCCCGACGTGCGCGTCGGCTACGTCCCCCAGGAACCGGCCTTCACCCCCGGCCAGACGGTATTCGACGCCGTGGCGGAGGGCACCGGCGAAGTGCGCCGCCTGCTGGTGGACTACCACGGCGTCGCCCATGCCCTGGGGGAGACCGGCGCCGACACCGCCGCCTTGATGGAGCGCCTGCACCGCCTGCAGGAGGAACTGGAGGCCGCCGACGGCTGGAGCGTGAAAAACCGCGTGGATGTGGTCCTGACCAAGCTCGGCCTGCCCCCCGACACCGCCGTGGACGATCTTTCCGGCGGCTGGAAGAAGCGCGTCGCCCTGGCCCGCGCCTTGGCGGGAGAGCCGGACCTGCTGCTCCTGGACGAGCCCACCAACCACCTGGACTTTGCCGCCATCGAGTGGCTGGAAGACCTCCTGCGCGCCCATGCCGGCAGCGTGCTGTTCATCACCCACGACCGCCGTTTCCTCGACAACGTGGCCACCCGCATCGTCGAACTGGACCGGGGACGGCTGCTGTCCTATCCCGGCAGCTTCGCCGCCTACCGTCAGCGCAAGCAGGAGCAGCTGGCGGTGGAAGAAACCGTCAACGCCAAGTTCGACAAATTCCTCGCCCAGGAAGAGGTGTGGATCCGCAAGGGCATCGAAGCCCGCCGCACCCGCAACGAAGGCCGCGTCCGCCGCCTGGAGGCCCTGCGCCGGGAGCGGACTGCCCGCCGCGAGCGCCTGGGCGGCGTGAACCTGTCCCTGGACGAAGGGGAACGCTCCGGCAAGCTGGTGGCGGAACTGGTCAACGTGCGCAAGGCCTTTGGCGGCCGGACCGTCATCCGCGACTTCTCCACCCGCATCATGCGCGGCGACCGCATCGGTCTCCTGGGCCCCAACGGCGCGGGGAAAAGCACTCTCCTCAAGCTCATCCTCGGCGAACTGGCGCCGGACGCTGGCGAGGTGCGCCTGGGCACCAAGCTGGCGGTGGCCTACTTCGACCAATTCCGCGAGCAGCTCGACCCTGAAGCCACCCTGGCCGACACCATCAATCCCGGCGCCGATTACGTCGAAATCGGCGGCGAGAAGAAGCATGTGGTGAGCTACCTGGGGGATTTCCTGTTCTCCCCCGCCCGGGCCCGCTCCCCGGTGAAATCCCTGTCCGGCGGCGAGCGCAACCGCCTGCTGCTGGCCCGTCTGCTGGCCCGGCCCGCCAACGTGCTGGTGCTGGACGAACCCACCAACGACCTGGACATCGAAACCCTGGAAATGCTGGAGGAACTGCTGGAGAACTTCTCCGGCACCCTGTTCCTCGTCAGCCACGACCGGGAGTTCCTCGACAACGTCGTCACCCAGGTATTCGCCTTCGAGGGCGACGGGGTCATCCGCGAATACGCCGGGGGCTACGACGACTGGCTGCGGGCCCGCCCCAGACCGGAAGAGAAGACGGCCGAAAGGAAGGAACCGCCCTCCAAGCCCGCGCCCGCCAAATCCTCCGCCAAGACCAAGCTGAGCTACAAGGAGGGCAAGGAACTGGAAGCCCTCCCCGCCCGCATCGAAGCCCTGGAAAAAGAACAAAAGGACATCGGCGAGCAGCTTGCCGATGGCGAACTCTACCGCGCCGACCCGGAACGGGTGAAAACCCTCCAGGCCCGCTACGCCGTCCTCGACGAGGAACTCCTCGCCGCCCTCGCCCGCTGGGAAGAACTGGAAGCCAAGCAAGCAGTCTTATAGCAGAGCCGCCGTCCACGAAACCCGCGTTGCGTTTGGCATTTAACAAAACTTATCATCGGGTTACAAAACACTCATGCCGGATGATATTGTCATAATCACCCATCCACATGAATTTGCTGCGATTTCACTATATTTCTGTTAGCATCTTTAGCCTAAACTGAACTGAAACATTTCTCTCGCTGCGGGCGAAGGAGCATTGTTGCAACCCCTCCAGGCCAAAACCATCGGGCGGTTTACCATCCTCAGCGTGCTGGGCAAAGGCGCCCAGGGCAAGGTCTATCTTGCCGAAGACCCGCACCTCCAGCGCAACGTGGCGATCAAGACCCTGCTCATCGAAGACTCCAGCGAGCGGGAAAAACAGATCAAGACCCTCCTCGACGAAGCCCGCATCGTCAGCAAGCTGCAGCATCCCAACATCGTCACCCTTTACGACGCGGGGGAGGAGCGGGGCAGCCCCTATCTGGTGTTCGAGTACGTGGAAGGCACTCCGCTCTCCAAGCTGATCAAGGAAGAGGGCATCCTCCCCGTCACCCGCGCGGTGCAAATCGCCATCGACATCCTGGACGGCGTCGGCTACGCCCACCAGAAGGGCGTGGCCCACCGGGACCTGAAGCCCGGCAATATCATGATCGACGCCAACGGCACCGCCCGCATCATGGACTTCGGCATCGCCCGCGCCCTGAGTTCGGAAAAGGTTGGCGACACGGCCTTCTTTGGCACCCCCCTGTACATGGCGCCCGAATACATTACCGACAAGCGCTTCACTCCCCAGTCGGACATTTTCGCCGTCGGCATGATCCTCTACGAAATGCTCGCCGCCATGCCGGCCGTAAAGGGCAACAACGTCTACGAAACCCTGCACAACATCGTCAACGCGGCCTTCGCCCCCCCCTCGAAGCAGAATCCCGCCGTGGACGCCCGGCTGGACGATATCGTGCTCAAGGCCCTGGCCAAGAACCCCGCCGACCGTTACGCCGATGCCGCCGAAATGGCCCTCGCCCTCACCCGCTATCTGACTCCCGAACCGTCGGAAGCGACCGCCGGCGAGGACGCCAAGCAAAGCACGGTGAAGTTCCTCCTGCGGCGCATGCAGCACATGAGCGACTTCCCCGCCCTGTCCCAGACCATGAGCACCATCAACAAGATCGTGTCCTCGGACCAGGAAGGCGTCACCGTGCTGTCCAACGTCATCCTGCGGGACTACGGCCTCACCAACAAGCTGCTGAAACTGGTCAACACCGCTTTCTACGGCCAGTTCGGCGGCACCATCAGCACCATTTCCCGCGCGGTGGTGATCCTGGGCTTCGACACCATCCGCAACGTCGCCATCACCCTGCTGCTGTTCGAGCACCTGCAGAACAAGAGCCAGGCGGCCATGCTCAAGGACGAGATCGTCGCCTCCCTGTTCACCGGCATCCTGGCCCGGGACCTGGTGATCCGCACCGGCTTCCGCGAAACGGAGGAGGCTTTCATCTGCGCCATGTTCCACACCCTGGGCAAGCTGCTGGTGGCCTTCTACTTCACCGAGGAAATGCTGGCCATCAACAAGCTGATGGAACAGAACAAGCTGGAGGAAAGCAAGGCTTCCAGCCAGGTGCTGGGCGTCTCCTACGAGGAACTGGGCATCGCCATCGCCCGCACCTGGCACTTCCCGGAAAAAATCACCTTCAGCATGCGCCACATCGAGGACGAGAAAGTGCGCCGGCCGGTGACCGAAGAAGAACGGCTGCGCCTGGTTTCCAGCCTCTCCAGCGAACTCTGCGCCATCGTCCGCAACACCCCGGCGGCGCAAAAGAACGAAAAGCTGAAGGCTCTCATCCAGCGCTACGGCAACAGCATGAGCGTTTCGGAGAAGCAGCTCACCGCCACGGTGGAGGAATCGGTCAAGGAACTGATGAAGGAATCAGGCATCCTCAACTTCGATGTCAAGCAAAGCCAGTTCTTCGCCAAGGTCAGCGGCTGGGCGGTGCTGTCCAACCTGGGCGCGGGCAGCAAGCCGATCATCGGCAACGACCAGCTGGTGGACGGCTCCGCCGACGACACCGTCCTCACCACCGCCGACCCCACGGGGGTCAGCCTCTCCGCCAAGCCCCAGGAAGCGCCGCCAGACGCCCACGCCGTGCTCACCGCCGGCATCCAGGACATCACCAATACCCTGGTGTCCGAATATCAGCTCAACGACGTGCTGCGCATCATCCTGGAAACCATGTACCGGGGCATGGGCTTCACCCGCGTGCTGCTGTGCGTGCGGGACCCGAAAATGGGCACCATGAACGCCCGCTTCGGCTTCGGGGAAAACATCGACCCCATCATGTCCCACTTCAAGTTTCCCACCACCTATACGCCGGACGTGTTCCACGCCGCCCTCTCCCAGGGGGTGGACATCTTCATTTCCGACGTCAACGCCGAGAACATCCGCGCCCGCATCCCGGATTGGTACCGCAAGCTGCTGCCGGCCCAGGCCTTCATCCTCTTCCCCATCATCGTGGACAAGAAGCCCGTCGGCATGTTCTACGGCGACAAGGACGCCCTGGGCGAGCTTTCCATCCAGCCCAAGGAACTGAGCCTGCTGAAGACCCTGCGCAATCAGGCGGTGCTGGCGATCAAGCAGAAATACTGACGCGCGCCGCCATTAGCGGCGGCAGAAGAATCAGCCGCGCGGGGAGCGTCCGCCGTCCTCGGCGGTCCTGACGGGATAGGACCAGTGGTTCTTCCACGCCCCCACCACCAGATTGGGATACTCGGCCTGGCCCAGGCTGCCGTTGTAGCGACCCAGGGCGCGGAACAGGTTGCCCCGTTCCACGTCGAGGTAGAAGCGCAGGATGGTGCAGCCGTAGCGCAGGCTGGTGCGCAGGTGGAACAGGTTGTCCCCCGGCGAGCCGATCATCTTTACCCAGAAGGGCATCACCTGCATGTAGCCCCGTGCCCCGGCGCGGGACACCGCATACTTCTTGAAGCCGCTTTCCACCTGGATCAGCCCCAGCACCAGCTGGGGGTCGAGGCCGGCGCGCACGGATTCGTACTGAACCGTCCTGAGAAAATCCTCCCGCGTCTCCCGGTCGGGGATGCGTTTCTCCAGACGGCGGGACATTTCGGCCAGCCAGGCCCGCCCTTCCGCCTCGGTGGGAAAAATCAGCCGCGGCGCCGCCGTATCGCTGATGGCTTTCGCCAACCCGGCCCGGACGCTGGCTGCCAGCTTCTCCTCCACCTGGGCGCCGGCCCAGGCGGAAGTAGCGGCCAGAAAAAGAAGAAGACCGATCAGTCTGCGCATACCACCGATTGTATGTGGCTCACGGCATTCTGCAAGGGGACCACCGTCGCCTTGTCGTCGCGGCGCCCCTGATATTCCACGTTGCCTTCCTTCAGGCCGCGGTCGCCGATGACGAGACGGTGGGGGATGCCGATCAGTTCCATGTCGGCGAACATCACGCCCGGGCGCTCGTCCCGGTCGTCCAGCAGCACGTCGATACCGGCGGCGGCAAGCTCGGCGTAGAGCCTGTCCGCCGCTTCCCGCACCGCCTCGCTCTTCTTGTAGCCGATGGGGCACAGGGCCACCTCGAAGGGCGCCATGGCGCGGGGCCAGAGGATGCCGCGGGCGTCGTGATTCTGCTCGATGGCCGCCCCCAGGATGCGGGACACGCCGATGCCGTAGCAGCCCATGATCATCACCTGGGACTGGCCGTTCTCGTCCAGGTAGGCGGCGTTCATGGCTTCGGAATACTTGGTGCCGAGCTGGAAGATGTGGCCCACCTCGATGCCCCGGCACAGCTCCAGGGAGCCCTTGCCGTCGGGGCTGGGGTCGCCCGCCACGACGTTGCGGATATCGGCCACCAGGTCGGGCTCGGGCAGGTCGCGGCCCCAGTTGACGCCGGCGGCGTGGAACTTGGGCTTGTTGGCGCCGCAGACGAAATCGCTCATGGCCGCCACGGTGCGGTCGGCGATGACGCGGATGGCGCCGCGGTCGATGCCGACGGGGCCCAGGAAACCCGGCGGGCAATTGAAGGCGGCGCGGATTTCCTCGTCGGTGGCGAAGCGGAAATCGGCCAGGCCTTCCACCTTGGCGGCTTTCACCTCGTTGAGGCTGTGGTCGCCGCGAATCAGCAGCACGTTGAGTTTATCGCCGGCCATCACGGCGATCAGCTTGACGGTCTTGGTCAGCGGAATGCCGAGCAGCGCGGCCACGTCTTCGCAGGTGGTCTGCTTGGGCGTATCCACATCGCGCATCGCCTCGCTGGCGGGGGCCCGGGGCGTGGCCGGGGCGAGGCCCTCGGCCATCTCCACGTTGGCGGCGTAGTCGGAAGCGGGGCAAAAGGCGAGGGCGTCCTCGCCGGAATCGGCCAGGACGTGGAATTCATGGGAGCCGGTGCCGCCGATGGCGCCGGTGTCCGCCGCCACGGCGCGGAACTTGAGGCCGAGGCGGGTAAAGATGCGGCTGTAGGTGTCGTGCATCACAGCGTAGGTCTGCTCCAGGGATTCCCGGCTGGCATGGAAGGAGTAGGCGTCCTTCATCACGAACTCCCGGGCACGCATGACGCCGAAACGGGGGCGGATTTCGTCGCGGAATTTGGTCTGTATCTGGTAGAAGTTGATGGGCAGCTGACGGTAGGAGCGGATTTCCTTGCGCGCCACGTCGGTGATCACTTCCTCGTGGGTGGGGCCGAAGAGGAAGTCGCGGGCGTGGCGGTCCTTGATCTTCAGCATCTGGGGGCCGAACACGTCCCAGCGGCCGGTTTCCTGCCACAGTTCGGCGGGGATCACGGCGGGCATCAAGAGCTCCACCGCGCCGGCGCGGTTCATTTCCTCCCGCACCACCGCTTCCACCTTGCGCAGGACCCTTAGCCCCAGGGGCATCCAGGTGTAAAGGCCGGAGCCCAGGCGCTTGATGAGGCCAGCCCGCAGCATCAGCTTGTGGCTGATCAGTTCTGCTTCGGAGGGGGCTTCCTTGAGGGTGGAAAGGAAAAATTGGGTTACGCGCATGTTTTAATTCCGGAAAACCAGGTGAAGGCAAAGGTGGCATTCTACCGCTAAACCCGCCTGCCGTCAGGCTTACCCCGGTTATAATGCCGGATTGAGACACGAATCATGTTGGTGAACCTGATCATGGGCCTATTTTCCCGCCGCCGCATCCATAAAGCCGTGGACCGCAACGGCCAGGTGGATATCAGCGAGGAGAACGGCGTCCGCTCCCTCCATCTCGGCAGCCATACCGTCCAGAGCGCCATGCGCGTCAACCGCCCCTACGACCTGGAGGTGGAATACACCCGGCGCATGATGGCTTTCCTCCTGTTCCACCCCGAACCCAAAAATCTGCTCCTGGTGGGGCTGGGAGGCGGCTCCCTGTCCAAGTTCGTCCACCACCACTTTCCCGCCAGCCGTTCGGTGACGGTGGAAATCAACCCCCAAGTGGTGGCCGCCGCCCGTTCGTTCTTCCATCTCCCCCCCGACGATGAACGCTTCACGGTGGTTCTGGACGATGGCGCCCGTTACGTGGCCGAGCACCCGGCCTGCTGCGACGTGCTGCTGCTGGACGGCTACGATGAACAGGCCCAGGTGGAATCCCTCGCCAGCCAGGATTTCTACGACCGCTGTTTCCAGGCGCTGGCTCCGGACGGGGTGCTGTCGGTCAACCTGTGGGGCAGCGACCCCCGCTTCGAAATCTATTTCGAACGCATCGGCAAGAGTTTCGGCGGCCTGGCGCTGATGCTGCCCTCCCTCTCCCGCGGCAATATCGTGGTCCTCGCCTTCAAGCGCTCTCCCGGCAGCCCCCGCTGGTCCGACCTGCGTGAACGGGCGAAGGAACTGGAACAGCGCTACGGCCTGGAATTCATCAAATTCGTCGAAGGCCTGCGGGACAACAACCCCCATACCGAGAAACGCCTTCTCATCTAGCCATACCCACCTGTTTTACTGGAACTTTTACCCCCCCTTTAGCCCCGATTCGGAATTTGTCAACGGCTTCAAATATAAGCCGAAATGTGCAAGAATCGTTCTCAGTTAAAAATTCGGTAAGTTTTCAGTCATGATCGACAAGGACGGCTATCGCCCCAATGTCGGCATTATTTTGTGTAATGCCAAAAACGAGGTGTTCTGGGGCAAGCGCATCCGGGAACACTCCTGGCAGTTTCCTCAAGGGGGCATCAAGCAGGGGGAGTCGCCGGAACAGGCGATGTACCGGGAATTGCACGAGGAAGTCGGCCTCCATCCCCACCACGTCAAGATTCTCGGGCGCACCAAGGACTGGCTGCGCTACGACGTGCCCGAACAATGGATCAAGAGGGAGTGGCGCGGCAGCTACAAGGGCCAGAAACAGATCTGGTACCTGCTGCGTCTGGTGGGCCGCGACTGCGACGTTTCCCTCCGCGCCACCAAGCACCCCGAGTTCGACGCCTGGCGCTGGAACAATTACTGGGTTCCCCTGGAAATGGTGATCGAGTTCAAGCGGGACGTCTATCGCCGCGCCCTGTCCGAACTGGAACACCACCTCCATCACGGCGCGCGCCGCCCTCTGCACTCCGCATGATAAAAAACGCGGCCAAGTTTCCTTGGCCGCGCTTCGTGTGTATTCCTAAACCCTAGTGTTTTCCACTGGCAGGAGCTTATTCCGCCCCTTTGTCCTTGCCGAACTTGGTATACCAATAAATGGCCCATACAGCGACCACCAAGATTGCGCCTCCCACCGTCACGAGAGACAGAATTCCCATTTGAGACCCCAAAAGCACCTTCAGCATGATTACCTCCGCGTGTTTCAAAGAAATTATCGGGAAAACCTTACCAAGACTGCGGTTTTAATTTTAGCAAATCCTAATGTTTTGTGAAGACCATTGATTGAAAAGGGTTTCCCCTTGACCATAGTAAAATTTTTTAACTCCATCTAAATTACTTGTGCCACTTCCCGCCGTCTGTCATTGACGCTCCCCAGCAACTTTGGAACTATAGGAACTGTCCGCAAGCCGGCAATTTCGACGTGTTTCACCGATAACGATCGACTAGGAGGAGAATCATGGACGTCGTCTACCAGCCTATTTCCTCGGCTGCCCTGCAAAAAGGCGCCACCTTTTATCAACCGGATCAAACCCTGCCGGAACAGGTCAACCTGGAGGACCACGCCATCAATGTGATGACGGATCTGAAAAAGATTCCCGCCGTCACCATCATCGAAACCGCCACCATCGACCAGGCCAACAACCGCATGATCGCCCGGGGCGTGCGCCTGCTGTTCGTGATGAACTGCCACTACCACATCGTGGGCATCGTCACCGCCACGGACCTGCTGGGCGAAAAACCCATGCAGCATATCCAGAAGCATGGCGGCACCCGTTTCGAGATCATGGCCCGGGACATCATGACGCCTCAGGAAAAACTGGAAGTGCTGGAAATGGCCGATGTGGAAACCGCCCGGGTTGGCAACGTGGTCGCCACCCTGAAAAAAGCAGGCCGCCAACACGCCCTGGTGGTGGACCACGACGCCCAGGACGGACAGCAGATCGTGCGCGGCATCTTCTCCGCCACGCAGATTTCCCGCCAGCTGGGCCTGGAAATCCAGAGCGCCCAGCTCGCCAATACTTTCGCGGAAATCAAGACCAGCCTCGCCGGCTGAGCCCCAGGAAACGGATGCCTCTGGCATCCGTTTTTTTATTCCCTTGACATATCCCTCCCCCATACTATTAATAATTAGTGCGCCCTAGACAGATTCTAAGCTCCTTGCCGACAGCGTCAGCATCCATTTCCCCGGGCACTCGTCAAAGGCCCCAATCAGGAGACGCCCCATGGAACTCAAAGGCTCGAAAACCCACGAAAACCTGAAAGCCGCCTTCGCCGGCGAATCCCAGGCCAACCGCCGTTATCTTTACTTCGCCGCCAAAGCCGATGTGGAGGGACAGAACGACGTGGCGGCGGTGTTCCGTTCCACCGCCGAGGGTGAGACCGGCCATGCCCACGGCCACCTGGAATACCTGGAAGCCTGCGGCGACCCCGCCACCGACCTGCCCATCGGCGGCACCCGCGCCAACCTACAGGCGGCCATCGCCGGGGAAACCCACGAATACAGCGACATGTATCCCGGCATGGCGAGGACCGCCCGTGACGAGGGATTCGACGAAATCGCCGACTGGTTCGAAACCCTGGCCAAGGCCGAACGTTCCCACGCCAACCGCTTCCAGAAGGCCCTCGACAGCCTGGTGGACTGACCCGCCGAATCCGAGCGCAAGAGGGGGATAGTCCCCCTCCGTTTTCCGCCAAGCCCTGGAAGGGCAACCTTTTCTCCCTGGCAGTAGATCGGTTTTTCCAGAGGGATTTTTCCTATACCGGGGAACCGCCTTCCCCGCACGTCAAGGAGAATTCCATGCTGCATAATCGCGTGATCAAGCAAGTGGAGCGGCGTCTGCGCGGCCAAGGCCTGCCTCTGGCCGTGGAACTGTGGAACGGCAAGACGGTTCACCCCCCCGAACCGGCCAAGGTCAAGCTGCGGGTGCGCACCCCCCGCGCCCTCTTTTCCCTCGCCAAGCCCAACATGGGCAAGCTTGCCGCCCAGTACGTGGAGCAGGAAATCGACCTGGAAGGCAATTCCCGGGACATCATCAAACTGGGGGAAGCCCTGTGCAACGCCGCCGACGCCATCGAAAGCAGAAGCGGCATCGACCTCAAATGGTGGCGCCACAGCCGCAAGGCCGACCGGCGGGCCATCAGCTATCACTATGACGTTTCCAACGATTTCTATGCGCTCTGGCTGGACCGGCGCCGGGTCTATTCCTGCGCCTATTTCAGGACGCCCGGCGACAGTCTCGACCAGGCCCAGGAGCAGAAGCTCGACCACATCTGCCGCAAGCTCCTGCTGCAGCCGGAGGAACGCTTTCTCGACATCGGCTGCGGCTGGGGCGGGCTGATCCTGTGGGCGGCGGAAAACTACGGCGTCCGCGCCACCGGCATTACCCTCAGCCGCAACCAGCACGACTACGTGCAGCAGGCGATTCGCGAACGAGGCCTGGAAAAGCGCGTCGAGGTACGCCTGATGGACTACCGCGACCTGCCGGAGTCCTTGCCCTTCGACAAAATCGCCAGCGTCGGCATGTTCGAGCACGTGGGACGCAAGAACCTGCCCCTGTATTTCGCCAAGATTTTCCGCCTCCTGCGCCCCGGGGGACTGGTCATGAACCATGGCATCACCAGCACCGCCCTGGACACCGAGGGCCTGGGCAGCGGCATCAGCGACTTCATCGACCGTTATGTCTTTCCCGACGGCGAGCTCACCCATGTTGCCAAGGTCATCGAAGCCATGGCGCAGCACAAACTGGAATGCCTGGACAGCGAATGCCTGCGTCCTCATTACGCCCGCACCCTGTGGCACTGGGTGGAGCGCCTGGAAACCCAGCAGGCGGAGGCCCGCCGCCTGGTGGGGGAAGACCGCTTCCGCATCTGGCAAATCTACATGGCCGGCTCCGCCCATGCCTTCGAGCGGGGCTGGCTGTCCCTCTATCAGCTGCTGGCGGCCAAGCCCCATGTCAACGGCACGGTGGATTACCCCCTGACCCGGGAGCACATCTATGGCGGCTGACGGGGTATACTAAGGCGGAAACCACTGGATTGCCGCCATGAAACGACTGTTCGCCCTCTTCCTGTTTCTTCCCCTCGCCGCCCATGCGGCCTGGGGGGAATTCGACTACGACTTCGAAAACGAGAAGCCCTGGAAGGAACTGGAATCCCAGCTTCCCGCCTCCCCCAAGGACGAGAACCTGCTCCCCTTCCAGGTCAGCGCCGCCACCGACAACACGTTCTACGTCGACAGCCAATCCATCAGCGTCGGCGAGGACGGCGTGGTGCGCTTCACCCTGGTGGTGAAATCCCCGGAAGGCGCGTCGAACGTCATGTTCGAGGGCATCCGCTGCCGCACCAGGGAGGTGCGCCTGTATGCCTTCGGCCGCTCCGACGGCACCTGGGGGAAAGCCCGGGACAACGAATGGAAGCCGATTCATTACGAGCGCCGCAACCGGCCCGACCACGTGCTCTACGACGACTTCTTCTGTCCCCGGGAAATCATCGTCACCGACCCGGCCGAGGCCATCGACGCCCTGAAGCGCGGCAACCACCCCAGGGCGGGCAAATCCACCTGGTTCTAAGGCCTATTTCTTGCAATCCCCGAGGCGCCTGCCGCTGTAGCGGTAGGCCATGTTCATGGGGGCGGCCCCCTTGGCCTTGACGCTCATCTTCATCGTTCCGTCGTAGCTGTCGCCCTTGTAGGTCATTTCGCCACTGCCCGTCGTGGTGCCGTTCTTATCCTGGCAGCTGACCGCCCAGGTGACCTTGTTGCCCACCACGCTGTGGCTGCTCAGCTTGCAGCTCTGATCCTTGGGAATGGTCTTGTCGGTGTTTTCCACGTCCTGGGGGGTATAGCAATGGGTCGCCTTGGTCGGCGGCACCGCCACCGGCATGCCCGGCATCTCCATCTTGGTGGTAATCTCCCACAAGCCCGGCTGCATCATGGGCCCGGCTGCCGCGCCTCCGGACAGCAGGGCGGCAACGGCGAAGAGGATTTTCTTGCTGTGGTTCATGGCGGAAAACTCCCTGAATAAATTAAAATCGGATAGCCCCGTAGAATTATAGGACAGTGCCCCGGGCACTCTGGACAAACACGTGACCCCTGCAAGAAAAACCATCCTTTTAACGGGAAAAAACGGCCAGGTCGGCTGGGAGTTGCAGCGCGCCCTCGCACCCCTTGGCCGCGTCGTGGCCCTGGGCAGCGGCGAATTGGACTTGGCCGACGGCGAGGCGATTCGCCGCGCGGTGAGGGAAACCCGGCCGGCCGTCATCGTCAATGCCGCCGCTTACACCGCCGTGGACCAGGCGGAAAGCGAGGCCGCCCTCGCCCATGCCGTCAATGGCGCCGCCCCCCGCATTCTCGCCGAGGAAGCCGCCAACTGCGGCGCCCTGCTGGTGCATTACTCCACCGACTACGTCTTCGATGGCAAAAAAACCGGTCCCTATGCCGAATCCGACCCCTGCGCCCCGCTCGGCGTCTACGGAGCAAGCAAACTCGCCGGGGAGCAAGGAATACAGGCCTCGGCCTGCAAGCACCTGATTTTCCGCACCAGTTGGGTTTACGGCAGCCGGGGAAAGAATTTCCTCCTCACCATGCAGCGGCTGAGCCGGGAACGGGAAACCTTGCGGGTGGTGGCGGACCAATTCGGCGCTCCCACCTGGAGCCGCCTCATTGCCGAGGCCAGCGCCCAGGTTTTGAGCCAGGTCCCGCGCCATCCCTCGCCGGACAGCCTGTGGGGGCTGTACCATCTTACCTGCGCCGGCCGCACTTCCTGGCATGGCTTCACCCAGGCCATCCTGGACCTCGCGCCGCCGCCCCGTCCTCCGCGCCTGGAAGCCATCCCCACTGCGGCCTACCCCCTGCCGGCCAAACGCCCCGCCAATTCGGTGCTGTCCAACGACAAACTGCAGCGCGCCTTCGGCCTCGCGCTTCCTGACTGGCACGCGGCCCTGGCCCTGTGCCTGGACGCATCCGGTTGATTTCCATCAAGGGATTTTTGCCTTTCCCTCCCTACAATGGCTCCATACTCTTACCCGGCAGTTCAGGAGCATCAGCATGAGCACCATCAGCGAATTTCTCACCGGCGAGCACCATCACTGCGATGACCTGTTCGCCGCGGCGGAAGACGATGCCGCCCAGAAAAACTGGGGCAAGGCGGACGATGACTTCCGCCGCTTCCGCCATTCCACCGAAACCCATTTCGAGGTGGAAGAAAACATCCTCTTCCCCGCCTTCGAAAACGCCACCGGCATGACCATGGGGCCGACCCAGGTGATGCGCATGGAGCACGGCCAGATGCGCGACGTCTTCGCCCAGATGGCCGACGCCATCGCCAAACAGGACGCGGACGAATACCTGGGGCTGTCGGAAACCCTGCTGATGCTGATGCAGCAGCACAACCTGAAGGAGGAGCAGATTCTCTACCGCATGGCGGATCAGGTTCTCGGCAACGCATCGGATGCCCTCATCGGCGACATGAAGGCCATGGCGGAGGGCGCCTGACGCCATGGGAGAGCGCTTGCTGGACGTGCGGGAACTGGAGCCTCCCGAGCCACTGGAACGAGTGCTGGAACTCCTCGACACCCTCGCCGCCGGCGACTCCCTGCGCATGCTTCACCGGCGGCAACCCAACCTGCTCTACCCCATTCTGGAACGGGAGGGGTTCGCCCACCGCACCACCGCCACGGCGGAAGGCGATTTCGAAATCCTGATCTGGCGAAAGCAGGTCTAGCTCCGCGGATTCCACCATGCTGCCCGCAGGACTTTCCTTCGACCAGGCGCCGCCCATCGCGGTGCCGTTCCGCTTCTTTCTCACGGCGCCCCTCTTTCTCCTCGCCGCCGCGATCCTGCTCGTGGCTTACGGCCCGGAGATGCTGCTGTCGCGCCATATGCCGGCCACCCTCGCCGCCACCCACCTCCTCACCCTGGGCTTCACCTCCATGGTCATGTGCGGCGCCATGATGCAAATGCTGCCGGTGGTAGCGGGAGCGCCGGTGCCGGCGCCGCGGCTGGTGGCCTGGACCGTGCATCTTTCCCTCGCCACCGGCGCGGCCGGCGTGGCGGCCTCATTCCTTTGGGGACGGCCGGTCCTGATGCACCTGGGCGGCGGCCTGGCGGCGCTGGGGTTCGGCGTCTTCCTCGCCGCGGCCGCCTGGAGCCTGGCCCATGTCCGCTCCCGCAGCCCCTCGGTGCCCGCCATGGGGTTTTCCATCGCCTCCCTGGCGGTCACCGCCGCTCTCGGCTTGACGCTCGGCATCGCCCGCCAGGGCGGGCTGGACATTCCCTACGTCCAGTTCTCCCTTCTCCACCCCATGTGGGGGCTCTACGGCTGGACCGCCCTGCTGGTCATGGGGGTGGCCTACCAAGTGGTGCCCATGTTCCAGCTCACGCCCAACTATCCCAAGGCCATCACGACTTGGCTGGCAGGCGGACTGTTCCTGCTGCTGATCCTGCGTTCCGCCGCCGAATTCACGCTCCTGCCGCCGGCGGTTCCCGGCGTGGCCTTGGCCGCCGGCGCGGGAGTCTTCGCCATCGCTACCCTTCGCCTTCAGGGCCGGCGCAAGCGCAAAATCAGCGATGCCACCCTGCTCTTCTGGCGCGTCGGCATGGGCCTCCTCCTGGCCGCCTGTCTCCTGTGGCTGGCTGCCGCCCTGCTGCCCGCCGAAGCGGCTGAGCGCGCCCGGCTTCTGTTGGGCATCGCGGCCCTGCCGGGATTCATCCTCGCCGTCATCAACGGCATGCTCTACAAGATCGTGCCCTTCCTCGCCTGGTTCCATCTGCAAAGCCGTTACGTGGGCAAAACCGCCATCCCCAACATGAAGCAGCTCCAGCCGGACCGACCGGCGCGGGGCCAGATGGCCCTCTATCTCGCCGCCCTGGCGCTGCTGGCCGGAGCCGTCTTCTGGCCGCCCCTCGCGCGGCTTTCCGGCCTGCTATGGCTGGCCAGCGCCCTGTGGCTGGAGAGAAACCTGCTCCGCGCCCTGATCCTCTACCGTCGGACGGTGGCCCTTGCCACAGCAAAAAAGTCGGATTAACCTCCTTGTCATGAACGCGCCCGCCCCCAAAATCCAAGCCATCCTCTCCCACCATCCCCTGTTCCGGGAAATCTCTCCCGAGGAAGTGGGGCGCATTGCCCAGGGAGCGCGGGAAATCCATGCCACCAAGGGGGAGATACTGTTCCAGAAGGGCGACCCCGCCAACGGCTTTTATCTGGTGATCTACGGCCAGGTGAAACTGGCCTTCCCGTCCCCCAACGGGTCGGAAAAGGTGGTGGAGATCATCCACCCCGGCCAGAGCTTCGGCGAAGCGGTGATGTTCATGGAGAAGCCCTACCCCGTCTATGCCCAGACCCTGGCGGACAGCCTGCTGCTGCACGTGACGAAATCGGCGGTGTTCGAGGAGATCGAGCATAACCGCGCCTTCGCCCGCAAGATGCTGGCAGGCCTGTCCATCCGCCTCCACGGCCTGGTCAACGACGTGGAGGCCTACTCCCTGCGCTCCTGCGCCCAGCGGGTGATCGGTTACCTGCTGCTGCAAAACGAGAACGACAGCGGCGACGGCCAGGACATCCGCCTCACCCTGCCGGCGGGCAAGGCTGTGATCGCCTCCCGCCTCAACATCACGCCGGAAACCTTCTCCCGCATCCTCCACGACCTGTCCGAGGCCGGTCTCATCGCGGTCAAGGGCAAGGAAATCACCATCCTGGATCTGGACCAGCTGCGCAATCACGGCGGCTGACGAACGCCGCCGCAATACGGTCCAGTCTTTCACCCTCCTGCTAGTGGCTGGTGCCAGCGGAGCGGGTGGTCTTGTTGTAGACGTTGTACTTGCCGATGGGCTTGCTCATGGGAATGCGCTTCACCACCTCGAAGGTCCTGGCGTCGAACACGATCAGCGCGCCGTCCTGCTCCATCAGGCTGGCCAGGGCGTAGCGGCCGTCCCGGGTGAACTCCACGTGGGCCAGGGTCTTGCCCGGCACGGGGGTGAGATTCTTCACCACCTCCAGGGTGTTCTTGTCGATGAGCTGCAGGGTGTCCCGATACTTGGGGCTCATCATGTTGTCCGCCCAGACGTAGGGGGTGTTCTCGTGGCTGCGCAGGAAGAAGCCGGGACCCAGGGTTTCGATGTGCTTCACCGTCTTCCAGTTGGTCATGTCCACCACGCTCACCGTGCCGCTCTTCAGGTTGGGGGTGGCGAACACCGGGTGCCCCTGCCATTCCCAGGTGATGCCGGAGCCCAGGTGGGGCATGCCGCTCAGGTCCAGGGTGGCGATCTTGCGCCGCACGTCCAGGTTCACCACCTGCCCCTTGCCGTCCCGGGAAGCGCCAATCAGGTTGGTGTAGCTCTGATCGAAGAAGAAATCGTCCAGGATGTCGTCCAGCTCGATCACCTTGGGCGTGAACTGCCCCGGCGAAGCCAAGCCCTCCGCCATCTTGTAATCGTGGACAAAGCCCTTGAACACCGGCGGCGCCTTGGGGTCGTAGCTGATCTCCCACACCTCGGGGATATCCTTCAGGGCGGCGATGAAGCTCTTCCTCGGCGCCGCGTCGTACACCGCCGACACCCGGGAGCTCTTGCCGTTGCTGCCCACCACCGGAATCACCTTGATCAGGGACAGGTCGTCGGCCTTCAGCAGCACCAGGGTATGGGGCAGGTAGTTGCCCACCAGCACCACCTTGCCGTCGTCGGACACCGCCAGATTGCGGGCGTTGAGGCCGGCGCGGACCTCCGCCACCATCTTCAGGTTCCAGATGTCGTACTTGGACACCCAGCCGTCCCGGGAGGAGAAATAGACGTAGCGTCCGTCATGGGAGAATTTCGGCCCGCCGTGGACGGCAAAGCGTGTGGGGAAACGGGCAAGGGGCTCCAGCTTGTCGCCGTCGAGGATGGTGGCGTGATGGTCGCCCCCCTCCACCACCACGAACAGGTTCAGGGGGTCGGCGGAAAACACCGGCTTGTCCGGCAGGCTGCCGGGTTTGACGTATTCGGCCCGGGAGGCGCGAATCTCCTTCTCGCCCCACGCCGGCTCCCTGGCCGGCGGGGTGTAGATGAAGTCCACCAGGGCCTGGATTTCGTCGCCGGACAGCTTGTCGCCGAAAGCGGGCATCTGGGTGGCGACCCGTCCCTGGGCGATGGTCTTGGCGGCATCGTAGCGCTTCAGGCGCTCCAGGTTTTCCGGCAGCAGGGCCGGGCCGATGCCGCCGAAGCGGTCGGCGCCGTGGCAGCTGGCGCAATGCTGGATGAAAAGCGCCGGAGCGCCGGCCAGGGCGGCGCCGGCCCAACCCCATCCCGCCAGCAGCAGCAACAGAAAGCGCAAGCCTGCCTTGAGGTTCCTCATGCCGCGGCCTCCGGAAAAAGACCGATTTCATCGTCGTCCAGGTAGCAGGCCGGGTCCTCGGCCCAGGGGTCGCCGCTGGTCTGCCAGGCCCGCACCCGGGTGTTGCCGTTGCAGATGGCGAGGTGAGCGCAGGCGCCGCAGCGCCCCGTCACCGGCCTAGGATGGGTCTTCAGCCCGGCCATCAGGGGGTCGGACAGGTCCTGCCAGATTTCGGAAAAGGGCCGCTCCCTCACATTGCCCAGGCCGTAGTTCCACCACATGGTATCCGGGTGGACGTTGCCCAAATTGTCGATGTTGGCCACGTTCACCCCCGAGGCGTTGCCGCCCCATTGCGCCAGTTTCTGCCGGATATGCTCCAGATGCCGGGGATGATGCTGGGCCACCCACTGCAGCAGGTACACCCCGTCGGCGTCGTTGTTGCCGGTGACGAACTCCTTCGGCGTTCCCGCCTCCAGGTGCTGCCAGCAGGCCCGAATCAGCAGGTCCATGGCCTGGCGGGTGGTCTGGTGGAAAACGTCGTCCCGGCGGTTCTTGTTGCCCCGCCCGGCGTAATTGAGATGGGAGAGGTAAAATTTGTCCAGGCCCTCGTCGTCCATCAGTTGCAGCAACTGGGGCAGCTCGGCGGCATTGTCCTGGGTGAGGGTGAAGCGCAGCCCCACCTTGATGCCCCGCTCCCGGCACAGGCGAATTCCCCGCAGGGCGGCATCGAAGGCGCCGTCCAGGCGGCGGAATCGGTCGTGGGTCGCCCCGATGCCGTCCAGGGACACCCCCACGTAGTCGAAGCCCACCCCGGCGATGGCGTCGAGGTTATCCCGGCCGATGAGGGTGCCATTGCTGGAAAGGGCGACGTAGAAGCCCATCTCCTTCGCCCGGTGGGCGATGGCGAATATGTCCTGGCGCAGCAGCGGCTCGCCCCCCGACAGGATCAGCACCGGCACGCCGAAAGCCTTGAGATCGTCCATGACGGCGTAGACTTCCCGGGTATTCAACTCCCCGGGGAAATCCTTGTCGGCGGAGATGGAATAGCAGTGCTTGCAGGTCAGGTTGCAGCGCCGCACCAGGTTCCAGATCACCACCGGCCCGGGCGGATTGCGTTTCGGCCCCAGGGGGGCCGGGTTGCGGACTTCCTGCAGAAATTGAGTCAGGCGAAACATGTTAGCCTCCGAAACGCAGCCCGGTCTTTTTCAGGATGCGCGAGCTGTACAGAATCTCGTGGCCCCGGCAGGCGTCACCGAGCAAGACGGCGATGGCGCGCGCCTTTTCCTCCACTTCCGTCCGGTCCTTGCCGTGGACCATGGCGAAGAGGTTGTAGGGCCATTGGGGCAGATGGCGCGGGCGGCGATAGCTGTGGCTGACGAAATCCAGCGCCCCCACCCGCCTTCCCAGCTCGCTGACCCGGGCATCGTCCACGTCCCACACCGTCATGCCATTGGCCTTGTAGCCCAGGGCGTAGTGATTGGGAACGGCGCCGATGCGGCGGATGACGCCGGCGGCGAGCAGTTTCTCCATCCGCCCCATCACCTCCTCCGGCGCCAGGCCGAGGCTCTCCGCCACGGCATGGTAGGGCCGCGGCGCGAGGGGCAGCCCCTCCTGGGTGGCGAGGACGATGGCGCGGTCGGTGGCGTCTAGCGTGTCGTGCAGCATGTCAGGCGGCGAACTTCAGTTCGAGGAAGAACTCTTCCTCCTTGGGGAAATTGAACACCTCGAGGCCGGTTCGTTCCGCGATCTCCCGCAGAACGGCGTCCATGGCTTCCCGGCTGTCGGTGGCGACGACGAACCACATGTTGAGCGCGTGTTCCCGCCGGTAGTTGTGGGCCACCTGGGGCAGGGCGTTGACCGCCTCCGCCACCCGCTCGAAGTCCTCTTCTGGCACGCTCATGGCGGCCAGGGTAAAGGCGCCCCCCATGCGCTCGGCGTTGTAGAGAGGGCCGAAGCGGGTCAGCACCTTCTCCGCCAGCAACCTCTCCAGGCGGGCGATCAACTCCTCCTCGGCGATGCCCAGCCGCGCCGCCGCCTCGGCGTAGGGCCGGTCGCAAATGGGAAAGCCGCCCTGAAGGGCGTTGACGATGGCGCGGTCGGTATCGTCCATCATGCGGCGATCGCCTCCTTGCGCGCCGGCTCGGCATAGCGGGCGCCGCACTGCTTGAAACGGCGGGTGCTGAACAGGAGGTCGTGGGGAAAGGCGTCCAGGCCGCACTCCCGGCGCAGCAGGGCGATGTTATGCTCCACGCTGTCCCGGTCCCGGCCATGGACCATGCAGTAGAAGTTGTAGCGCCACGCCGGCAGCTGCCGCTGGCGGCGGTAGCAGAGGGTGATGAAATCGTAGCGGCTGACGCAGCGGCCCATTTCCGCCACCGCCTCGTCGGGCACGTCCCATACCGCCATGGCGTTGGCGCGGAAACCCAGCTCGTGGTGACGGACGACGATGCCGAGGCGCTTGATCACGTCGCCCTGCTGCATCTCCGTCAAGCGCCGAATCACCTGTTCCTCGCTCAGACCGGCGCGGAGGCCGACCTCCGCGTAGGGCCGGGCCGTGAGGGGCAGCCCGGACTGGATGGCGGCGATGAGGTCCCGATCCTCGGGGCGGGACTGGAAGGCCACCGCCGAGACGCGCCGCGCCGTATCCCGGCTGTGGCCGCCCTTGCCGGTGAGGTCGAAGCCGAGGTCGATGTGATAATCCTCCAGCATCGGCAGGTAGAGCACCCCGCTGCCGCTGGCCTGCTCGATTTCCCCCAGCACCTGGCGCACCCGCGCCTCCTCCGGGGCGGTGACCACGAACCACAGGTTGTAGCGGTGCTCCCGTTCGTAGTTGTGGTTCACCTCGGGGTAGCCGCTCACCACCCGCGCCACCTCCTCCAGCCGCTCGGGCGGAACGGACAGCGCCGCCAGGGTGCTGGCGCCGACCCGGTGGGGCCGGAACACCGCGCCCACCCGGCTCACGGCGCCGCTATCCTGCATCTGGCGCAGGGCCGCGAGCACGTCCGTCTCCGCCGCGCCAAGGCGGACGGCGATTTCCCGAAAAGGCATGGGCGTGAGGGGGAAACCCCGCTGGAAATCGTTGAGCAGGTGCAATTCGAGGTCGCTGGGATTCATCCTGGTCTCCCCTACCAACCGATGCGATGGGCCCGCGGCGTGAAGAACACGCCGCTGGGGCTGTCCGACGGCAGCTCCGTCAATGGCTGGTAGGTATCGGTGTCGTACACCACCAGCTTGTCGCTGTCCCGGGCGGAAATCCACACGTTCTCGCCCCGGGGGGTGAATTCCAGGTGCAGCACGGCCTTGCCGGGATGCAGGGTATGCACCACCTTGCGCTCGGCGGCGTCGATCACCTGCACCACGCCGTTATCGGGGAAGGCGAAGTTGACCCATATCTTGCGGCTGCCCGGCTGTCCCACCACGAACACCGGCTGCCCGGCCGTGGGAATGGCGCCTGCCAGGGTCCAACTGTTGGTGTCGATCATCAGCACCTCGTGGCGGCCCACGGCCGGAACGAAGGCGTAGTGCTCGAAGAACCCCCAGCCCTCCATGTGGGGCATCTTGAATACCGGCAGCTTCTGCTCCCCCTTGCCGTAGTTCTTGAGGATGCGCTTCACGCCCTTCTCCGGGTGCCACAGGTCGAGGAGCGCCAGTCCGTCCTCGCCGAACAGGCCGGCGATATACCAGCGGCTGTCGGGGGTGATATTGCCGTCGTAGGGCTCCTTGCCGATGCCGGTGAACTTGGTCACCCGGGGACGGGCCGGGTCCTTCATGTCGGCGAGCCAGATTTCGCCGGCATCGTAGAGGGTGAAGACGAAGCGGTTGCCCGGGGCGTCCACCAGGCCCACCACCTTGGAAGGCTTGCCGTCGGCGCCGACGGCGGGGATTTCCGCCACCTGGGCCAGGGTGTCGGCATCGAAGAACTTCACCCCGCCCGGGGTATAGTTGGCGGCGGCCACCAGCCTGCCATCGGCGGAGATGGCGCCGCCGATGCTGTTGCCGGACTGGACCACGCGCTTGACGATGCGCCGGGCCAGGAGGTCCACCTTGGTCAGCCCGCCGTCCCGGCCGAAGACGTAGGCGTAGCGCTCGTCCCGGGAGAACACCACGGTGGCGTGGGACAGGTCCCCCAGCCCCGCCACTTCGCCGAGAACCGTCCTGCCGCTGGTCTCCACCAGCTGCACCTTGCCCGAGGCGCGCTCGATCACCACGCCCAGGTCGCCGGTGCCCCGGGGCTGCACCGCCGCGCAGCCGGCGAGGGAGAGGGAAAGGACGGCGAGAAGCAGGCTAGCGCGCATCGTTGGGAAACCCTTTCTGCAATTGTTGGACGATCCACCGGGCCTCGTCCGCGGTGAGGAAGGCCTTCCACGGCGGCATGGGGGTGCCGGGGCGGCCGTTGAGGATGGTGCTTGCCAGGCTGACGGCATCCTTGCCCGCCAGGGCCTCCGGCAGCAGGGCGGGGCCGAGGCCGCCTTTGAGGGTAAGGCCGTGGCAGGAGCCGCAGTCCTCCCGCACCATGTGGACCAGCGCCTTCTGCCGTTCAGCGGAAGGGGGCTCGCCGGCCGCGGCCGATAGGGCCAGGGGCGCCAACAGGAGGACAAACAGGGGTTTTCTCATGGTTTTCGCCGGGCCACTCCGGGAATGTCACGGCGAAAAACCCCGCGGAGGAGCCTTCGCTCCCCCGCAGGTCCGGCATCAGTAGATGTCGTGCTGGGTGTTGTTGACGTTGAACTTGCCGGTGGGGGTGATCAGGCGCGGGTCCTTGATCACCGCTTTCAGCTTGCGGGTCTTGTCGTCCACCACCACGATCGCCGACTGCTTGTCCTTGGCGCTCCACACCGAGAACCATACCTCGTCGCCGGCCTTGTTGTATTCCGGCTCCACGACGCGCTTGGCGCCGTCGCCCAGACCGGCCCATTCGGCGATGGGCAGCACCTGGAAGCCCTTGTCCAGGTGGTCGATATCGAACACCGCGATGGACTGGCTGATTTTGGCATCCGGGTTGAGGGGCGCGTCCACCCACAGATTCTTGGACTTGGGGTTGGTCTTGATGAAGAGGGAACCGCCGCCCTGATGATTCAGGGTGCGCACCACCTTCCAGGCGTACTGCTTGTGCTTCACCGGGTCGGTGCCGATGACGGAGATGGTTTCGTCGCCCAGGTGAGTGGTGGCCCACACCGGACCGTACTTGGGATCGATGAAGTTGGCGCCGCGGCCGGGGTGGGGGGTCTTGCCCACTTCGATCAGCTTGGTCAGCTTGTCGTCCTTGGTATCGATCACCGCGATCTTGTTGGAGGCGTTGGCGGCATCCATGAAGTAGCGGTGGGTGGACTCGAAGCCGCCGTCGTGGAGGAAGCGGGCCGCGTCGATGGTGGTGGTCTTGAGGTTGTTCAGGTCGGAGTAGTCCACCATCATCACCTTGCCGGTTTCCTTGGCGTTGACCACGAACTCAGGATGGAAGTGGGAGGCCACGATGGCCGCCACGCGGGGCTCAGGATGGTATTCCTGGGGGTCCACGGTCATGCCCCGGGTGGAGACGATCTTCAGGGGCTTCAGGGTGTCGCCGTCCATGATCACGTACTGGGGCGGCCAGTAGGAACCGGCGATGGCGTACTTGTCCTCGTAGCCCTTGTACTTGGAGGTTTCCACCGAGCGGGCCTCGAGGCCGATCTTCAGTTCGGCGACGATGGCGGGCTTCTTCATCCACAGGTCGATCAGGTCCAGCTTGGCGTCGCGGCCGATCACGTACAGATAGCGGCCGGAAGCGGACATGCGGGAGATGTGCACCGCGTAGCCGGTGTTGAAGACCTCGACGATTTTCTTGCTGGCGCCGTCGATGAGGGCGATCTGGCCGGCGTCGCGCAGGGTGACCGAGAACAGGTTGCCCAGGTCGAGGTCGTTTTCCTTCTTCTTCGGCCGCTTGTCCACCGGCACCAGCACCTTCCAGGTGGCCTCCATCTCCTTCATGCCGAACTCGGGCGGCGCGGGAGGGGTCTGCTGGACGTAGCGGGCCATGATATCCACTTCCTGGGGCGTCAGCTCACCGGAGGTGCCCCAGTTCGGCATGCCGGCCGGAGAACCGTAGTTGATGAACACCTTGAGGTAATCGGTACCCTTGCCGATGGTGATGTCCGGGGTCAGGGGCTTGCCGGTGGCGCCCTTGCGCAGCACGCCGTGGCAGCCGGCGCAGCGCTGGAAGAAGATTTCCTTGCCGTGCTGGAATTCAGCCTCGGTCATCTTGGGGGCCTTGGGATTGATGTCCTGGTGCATCGGCACGCCGGCGAGAGGGGAACCTCCGGCCTGCTCGTAGGCCCCCATGGTGCCGCCCACCTGGGAGGCGTGTTCCTTTTCCGCCGCTGTCTGGGCGAAAGCCCCCTGGATCGCCAGCGGCAACGCCGCAAGCACTAGCATTCTAGCGAGTTTAGTGCGTTTCATCTCTGCATCTCCCTTCCGTGGTCGAGTAAGGTCAATTCAAACTGAACACCGCTGCTGTGCATCCAGTCTACAAACAGCCCTCGATTTTTCTCTTGATGTGCATCAAGTATTTGCCCTCGGCCTGCCTAAGGGGACTTCCCCATAATAGTCGACTATTACGCTTTGTGAATTGTTGATTTGAATCAAGGCCCCATCCCCCCCCCTCCTCTAAATTGCGGCCATACCCGTAAAAATATTCGGGCATGGGACATCCGACAACTGCGAATGGGAGGGAAACAAGCGATGAGCGAAACGTTCACCAAATCCATGGCGCGGAACATTTTCTACGGAGGAGCTATGTTCTTCTTCCTCCTGTTCCTCGCCCTGACCTTCGATACCCAGGGCGTTTTGCCCAAGCGGGATCACCGGGAGAACATCACCGACGCGGTGGTGCGCGGCAAACACATCTGGGAGCGCAACGACTGCATCGGCTGCCATACCCTGCTGGGCGAGGGCGCCTACTTCGCTCCCGAGCTGGGCAACGTCTACAAGCGCCGCGGCCCCGATTTCATCAAGGCCTGGATCAAGGGCCAGCCCACCGGCGTGCCGGGCCGCCGCCAGATGCCCCAGTTCCACCTGACCGACCAGGAGCTGGACGACCTGGTGGCCTTCTTCAAGTGGACTTCGGAGATCAACACCTCCAACTGGCCGCCCAACATCGAAGGGTAAGCGTGAGAAGTGAGGCGTGAGGGGTGAGGAACCCCGACCCCGCCGGTTCACCTTGAAATGCGCTAAACCTTCTTAAGGAGAGAACGAATGCAATATCAATCCCAAGCGGTGGCGAAACCCTACTTTATCGCCGCCATCGGCCTCTTCGTGGGCCAGATACTGTTCGGCCTGATCATGGGCTATCAGTACGTGGTGGGGGATTTCCTGTTCCCCGCCCTTCCCTTCAACGTGGCCCGCATGGTCCACACCAACCTGCTCATCGTGTGGCTGCTGTTCGGCTTCATGGGGGCCGCCTACTACATGATCCCGGAGGAATCCGAAACGGAGCTGGTCAGCCCGGGCCTGGCCAAGCTCATGTTCTGGATATTCCTCATCGCCGGCGCCCTGACCATCGTCGGCTATCTGGCGGTGCCCTACGCCACCCTGGCCAAGATGACCGGCAACGACATCCTGCCCACCATGGGACGGGAGTTCCTGGAGCAGCCGCTGATCACCAAGGCCGGCATCGTGGTGGTGGCCTTGGCCTTCCTCTTCAACATCACCCTCACGGTGCTGAAGGGCCGCAAGACCTCCGTCAGCCTGGTGCTGCTGCTGGGCCTGTGGGGCCTGGCGGTGTTCTTCCTGTTCTCCTTCTACAACCCGGCCAATCTGGTGGTGGACAAGTACTACTGGTGGTGGGTGGTGCACCTGTGGGTGGAAGGGGTGTGGGAACTGATCCTCGGCGCCCTGCTGGCCTTCGTCCTGATCAAGGTCACCGGCGTGGACCGCGAGGTGATCGAGAAATGGCTCTACATCATCATCGCCATGACCCTCATCACCGGCATCATTGGCACCGGCCACCACTACTACTGGATCGGCACCCCCGAATACTGGCAGTGGTTCGGCTCCGTGTTCTCCGCCCTGGAGCCCATCCCCTTCTTCATGATGACGGTGTTCGCCTTCAACATGGTGAACCGCCGCCGCCGGGAGCACCCCAACAAGGCCGCCACCCTGTGGGCCCTGGGCACCGGCGTGATGGCCTTCCTCGGCGCCGGCGTATGGGGCTTCCTCCACACCCTGGCCCCGGTGAACTACTACACCCACGGCACCCAGATCACCGCCGCCCACGGCCACATGGCGTTCTACGGCGCCTACGTCCTGGTGGTGCTGACCATCATCTCCTACGCCATGCCCATCCTGCGCGGCCGCGCCGCCAACTCGGAGCGGGCCCAGGTGATGGAAATGTGGGCCTTCTGGCTGATGACCGTGGCCATGGTGTTCATCACCCTGTTCCTCACCGCCGCCGGCATCCTGCAGGTGTGGCTGCAGCGCGCCACCGACACCCCCCTGCCCTTCATGGCGGTGCAGGAGAAGATCGCCCTCTTCTACTGGCTGCGTGAAGCCACCGGCGTTGTCTTCCTCATCGGTCTGATCGTCTACGTCCTGAGCTTCTTCGCCAAGGGCGAAACCAAGGCGGCCTAGACCCCACTCACGGGGGGCCCGCGGGCCCCCCATTTTTTTCTCCAACCATGTCCGACACTCAAACCCTGGCCCTCCCCCGCAACCCGCCGGGAGATTTGGCCATCTGGTTTTTCATCTTCGCCGAGCTATTGGCCTTCGGCATCTTCTTCCTCGCCTATGCCTTCGCCCGGGCGAAAAACGTGGAGCTGTTCAATCAGTCCCAGCTCCTCCTCAACCGGGAATCGGGCATGGTCAACACCCTGGTGCTCATCACCAGCAGCTACTTCGTGGTCCGCGCCGTCGCCGCCATCCGCGAGGGGTTCTCTCAAGTCTGCGCCCGCTGGCTGCTGGGCGCCATCGGCCTGGGCGGCGTGTTCGTCGCCGTCAAGCTGGCGGAATTCCACGCCAAGTTCGCCGCCGGCATCTCGCTCCACACCAACACCTTCTACATGTTCTATTTGTCCCTCACCATCTTCCACTTCATGCACGTGCTGATGGGCATGGTGATCCTCGGCTTCGTCGCGGTTAAGGCCCGACGGGGCGGCTACAGCGCGGACAGCCACACCGGCGTGGAAACCGGCGCCTCCTACTGGCACATGGTGGACCTGGTGTGGCTGATCCTGTTTCCCCTGGTCTACGTCATCCGGTGAACGCCATGCGCCCCTGCACCCGAATCTGGCTCCTCCTCATCGCCCTCTCCGGCGTCACCTACGGCATCGGCGAAGCCGGCCTGGGCGGCAAGGCGGTGGTAGCCACGCTGCTGGCCATTTCCCTGGTCAAAAGCCAGCTGGTGGCAGGCTTCTTCATGGGCCTGCGCCGCACCTCGTTCATGTGGCGGGCCATCATGGGGGGCTATCTGGTGGTGGTGTGCGGGATGATCGGGGTGGCGTATTGGTTGGGCGCGGTCCGTTAAACAGTGCGTAGTTTTACTTACCGCCGGGAGACAGCATTCTTTCCCCCTTGACGGGGGAGGGAGAAGAACATCAGCGCGGGATTAGCGCGTCAGCTGGGCGTAGAGCGCCGGCAGTTCCCGGGGCAGTTCCGCCGGGTTGCGGATCACCACGTAGCCGCCGACGCCGAACAGGTGGGGCAGGTAATCCCCCGCCCGCTCGTCGATGGTGACGCAGAAGGGATGCAGCCCGGCCTTGCGGGCTTCCAGCAGCGCCATGCGGGTGTCCTCCAGGCCGTAGCGGCCCTCGTAGTGATCCAGGTCGTTGGGCTTGCCGTCGGTCAAAATCAGCAGCAGCCTTCTCCCCGCCGGCTGCTTGGCGAGGATAGTGGAGGCGTGGCGCACCGCCGCCCCCATGCGGGTGTAGTAGCCGGGCTTGGCCGCCGCGATGCGGCCCCGCACCTCGGCGCCGTAGCGCTCGCCGAACTCCTTGATGGCGTGGAAACGCACCTGGTGGCGCTTGAGGGAGGAAAAGCCGTAGAGGCCGAAGCGGTCGCCGGTGGCGGAGAGGGCTTCGGAGAACAGGAACAGGCTGTCGCGGATGACGTCGATCACCCGCTGGTGGTCGCTGATGTGGGCGTCGGTGGAGAGGGACAGGTCCGCCAGCAGCAGGCAGGCCAGGTCCCGGTCCTGGGCCCGGTGGTCCCGGTACAGGCCCCGCTCGGCGGCCAGGACGCCGGAGGCCCGCTCGGCCAGGAGGCGCACGCAGGCATCCAGGTCCGGCTCGGTGCCGTCGAACTGGCCCCGCATCCACACCCGCGCCGGCGCCAGGGCCTGGAACTGGCTGCGCAGGCGCTTGGCGGTTTTTTTCAGCTCCTGGGGCAGGTCGCAGGGCGTGGCCTGGCGCGCCACCATGGGCTGCACCCGGCAATGGCCGGGCTGCATCGCCTGCTTCTTGTAGTGCCACTCGGGGAGAAGAATGCCCTCTCCCAGGGGCAGGTCGTCCACGGCGGCGGAGGGCAGGTCCAGGTCGAAGCGCACGCTGGAGGCGGTGGTCTGGCCGTCCTGGGCCACGGCCATCACGTCCAGGTCGTCGGCGGCCCGTTCCGCCCCCTCGCCGTCGTCCTCCTCGGTGGCCCGGTTGACCTTCACGTATTCGGCCCAGGACAACACGCTCTCGGCGCGGAAGAACAGCATGAAGGGGTTCTTGTTTTCCGGCATCTCCGCCCGCTCGGCGCGGCGGCGCTTGCCGTCGCCCTTGCGGCGTGAACCTCCGCCCTCGCCGCCGCCTTTTGCCTGGCCCGCCGCTTGACCCAGCGCCACCGGTGGCTGGGGATGGAGCCACAGGGGCACCGGCCAGGGGGGCCGGGTGGCGGAAGGCAGCTCGGCCACCGAGCCCGGCTCCCGCAGGGCGGCGCGAATGGCCTCTTCCCGAGCCATCTCGTCGAACGGCAGGGCGCGCGGCGACGGCCTGAGGCCGATCGCCGGCTCCACCAGCCGACGGTAGCAGGCCGCCATGCCGGGGAAGCGCTCGAACACCGCCAGGGCAGCCTCCTGGCTGGCGCGGAACCAGTCGGGCTCTTCCGTTTCCGCCGCCGCCAGGGCGATGAGCCACAGGTAGAGGTCCCGGTTCAGGCTCCGCTCGGGGAACAGGTCGATGGCCTCGGGCAGGGCCAGCGCCTGCTCGTCCCGCCACGCCAGCTCGGCCCGCTCGCCGCTGCCGGCGATGCGGGCGAGGAGGCCGCGCCGGGCGCCGTGGCCCAGGGCGGCGGCGGGCTTCACGTCCAGGCCGCCATCGCCGCCGAGGGCGCGGAACAGGATGCCGGCGGTGCGCCCCATTTCCGCCAGCCGCACCGCCGCCCTGGGGTGGCGGCGGTCGGCGGCGCGGGTGATGAGGCGGTGCCACAGGACGCCGGCGTGCTCTTCCATGGCCTCAGTTCTCCTTGCCGCGATAGCAGTGGCCGGGAATGTCCACCCGGTGGCCGAAATCCCGCGCCGACTTGTCCAGGGCGCATTCGTTGCTCACCCACTTCAACAGGGTGCCCTCGGAATTGGCGATCTGCACCTGGGAACAGGCCTCGGCGCAGCGGTTGCACTGGGTGCAGGTGAACATGTGGCGCTTGATGGCGCGGGGCTTGAGGCGCATGGGGCAGACGTTGTCGCAGGCGGCGTCGCAGCTGGCGCAAGCCTCGGCCCGGCGGCGGTCGAAGCCGATCACCAGGGCCTTGCGGTTGCCCATCCAGGCCAGGCTCTGGAACAGGCCGATGGCGCAGCCGAAGCGGCAGAACAGGTGGCGGGCGAAGAGGAATTCGACGAAGAAGGCCACGGTGGCGGCGGTGATGAATACCGCCTGGTTGCGGGTCAAAGTGCCGCGCCACAGGTTGCCGTAGATTTCCGCCGGGGGCAGCAGGTAGGTGAGCAGCACCACCGCCCATACGAAGGCGAAGGCCAGGCTCATGCCCACCACCAGGGGCCAGTAGGCGGGGTTGGCCTTCGTCTCGCTGCCGTCCGGGTTGCGCTCCGGCAAGCGGTGCCGGTCCCAGACGCTCTGCTTGGCCGTGGCGCGGCGCAGCAGGTTGTTGAGGGTTTCCACCACCGAGAAGTGGGGGCACAGCCAGCCGCAGTAAAGGCGGCCGTATTTCCACGACACCCACACCCCGCCGCCGACGATCAGGGCGATGGGCAGCATGCCCCGCAGCAGCAGGTTCAGGGTCACCTGGGCGACGCCGGCCTTGCCGGCGACGAAATCGTCCACCCCCAGGGTCCAATCCATGCCGAAGAAGATCAGGTGCTTGAGGTTGAGGTCGATGCGGAACAGGTCGAACACCGGCGCCAGGGCGAAGAGAATGAAGAAAGCGGCCTGGGTCAGCAGGCGGTAGCGCTGGATGGAGCTAGCCATGGCCGGCCCTGCCGATGAAGGGGTAGATATAGGGCTTGCCCGCCAGGGCCTTGGACAAGCCGACCATCCCCAGCAGCACCAGGGTGGAATGGCAGGTGGTGAAATACAGAATCACCACCACCCAGGTGCCGGGAGCGCGCCAGCCGCCGAGCAGGAGAATGCCGACGTTGGCCGCCAGCAGCAGGCCTCCCGCCCACAGGCTGGCGAAGAAAGTCTGGCGCAGATGGCTGCGGGCCAGGGGCGGAGCGGCATGCCGCTGGCGCAGGTATAGCCAGGCCAGGCCGAGGAAAGCCAGCCCCGGCAGAAGCAGGAGGTTGACGAGGTAAAGGACTTCCGCGGCCACCGCCAGGGACTGGCCGGGAGGCGTCTCATCGGCCGAAAGTGGCATGGACGACCTCCATCAGCGCCGCCACCGTTTCCGGGTCGTCGGACAGGGGTTCCACCACGGCGGCGCGGCAGGCCTCCACCGGGTCGAGGCCGCTGCGGATGAGGGTGGCGGCGTAAACCAGGAGACGGGTGCTGGCGGCCTCCTCCAGGTCGTGCTCCTTCAGCGCCCGGAAGGACTGGGCCAAGTTCACCAGGCGCCGCGCCAGCAGGGGGTCGATGCCCGTTTCCCCGGCGAGGATGGATTCCTCCCGGTCCGAGGACGGGAAATCGAAGCTCGCGCTGACGAAGCGCTGGCGGGTACTGGGCTTCATGCCCTTGAGGAAATTCTGGTAGCCCGGGTTGTAGCTCACCACCAGCATGAATTCCGGCGGCGCCTGGAGGACCTCCCCCGTCCGCTCGATGGGCAGGATGCGCCGGTCGTCGGAGAGGGGGTGCAGCACCACGGTGGTGTCCTTGCGCGCCTCCACCACCTCGTCCAGGTAGCAGATGCCCCCTTCCCGCACCGCCCGGGTCAAAGGGCCGTCGCTCCAGTAGGTGACGCCGTCGCCGATCAGGTGCCGCCCCACCAGGTCGGCGGCGGTGAGGTCATCGTGGCAGGCCACGGTGTATAGGGGCCGCCCCAGGCGCGCCGCCATGTGGGCGACGAAGCGGGTCTTGCCGCAGCCGGTGGGCCCCTTGATCAGCAGGGGCAGGCCGTTCTTCCAGGCGTGCTCGAACAGGGCGACTTCGTTGCCGTGGGGCTGGTAGAAGGGCAGATTGGACATGAACGCGACTCCGTCTTCCGATGAGACCAAGAATAAGGCGGCCTACAGGGAAGGGCTTTGACTTCCGTCAAGGCTTCGGGATTTTGCCCTCTCCGCGCCCCACTCCGGCGGCGGCGATTTGACCTGGATTAAGGCGCCGTTGCGCGGCGGCGGCTAACATGGCCGTATCGTTTCCCGTGAGGTGCGCCATGCAGTTGCCCGAATTCTTCGACGCCGTCCCGCCCCTGGTGCTGCGGGACCCCCTCGCCGCCTTTCTCGGCGCGGCGGAGGACGGCCTGATCGAGTACCGCTACGCCGACGCCGTCAAACTGGCCGGCCACTCCTGCCCCACGGTGGCCGGGGCCTGGCTCATGACCCGCTGCGCCCTCGCCGCCCTCTACAGCGATGCCGTGCCGGAGCGCGGCGAAATAAAAGTAGAATTCCGCGACCCCCAGGACAGCGGCGTCACAGGCGTCATCGCCAACGTGGCCGGCCTGCTCACCGGCGCCGCCGGCGACGGCGGCTTCAAGGGTCTGGGCGGCCGCTTCAACCGCCGCGGATTGATGGCCTTCGGCGTGCCCATGGAAGGGGAAATCCGCTTCACCCGCGTGGACACCGCCGCGGCCGTGGAAACGGCCTACCGTCCGCAGCTCGTTCCGCCCCAACCTGAAACGGGAATGCTGCTGCAGAAAATCCAGGCCGGCAGTGCCAGCGCCGAAGAGCGGCGGACCTTCGGCCGCCTGTGGCAGGAGCGGGTCAAGCACCTGCTTCTCGGCCAGGCCGGCACGCCGGAGTGGGTGACGGTGAGCCGCAAATCATGAGCGGCGAGGGCATCCGCCTCGGCCTGACGGAAGAAAGCGCCGCCGAGCACTGCCGCGACATCCGGCGGCGCGCCCCCGGCAGCGCCCACGCCCTGGCGGCCCTCACCGCCTTGCACGATTTCGTGGCGGAAGCCGCCGTGTCCGCGGACCGCTTCTCCCCCGCGCACCGCGCCGTCCTCGCCGTCATCCACCGCCACGCCGAGGAAACCCGCGCCGCCCTGCTGGCGGAAAGCGCCGAGGCGCTCGCCGCCGCGCTCCGGGGCCAGGACCGCCCGGCCCTGGCAAGGCTGCACCGGACCCTGTCCCGCAACGGTTTCTGGCAAGCCGCAACGGCAGCGGGAGAGGGCTTGGCAGCCGCCGAACTGGCCGCCGCCACGGACTGGGCGGAAGCATGGCTGAAGGAAGCGAAACGGCGGGGGGAAGCCGCCAGCGGCTACCCCGACGCCCTGGACTTCGCCGGGGCGGGAATCCCGCCGGAGGAATACGCCGCCCTGCAGGATGCGGCCCACTGCCTGAGGGGGATTCTGGCAACTTCGGAAATGCTTTGAGGCTAACCGATGAGCGGCAAGGGAAAGCGTGGTCTGTCCCTTATTTTTCTCTTCGCTTCCCTGCTACAGGGAAGTAGGCCCTATTGTCAGGGAAGAAACATCATTCTCGTAAATGCGATGCTAAGCAGTAGCGCCGCAATAACCAGCAAGAAGGCGGCCCCCTTGAGAAACGAGTGTGCCCGTAAGAATTTATCGGTTCTGATGGATATATTTGTTTCCACCTCGGATTGAGTGGACGCATCGTGAAGCAACAAAAGCTTGATGGCCTGCAAATGGTGGAACAAGGCACCCGCCGCATAGAACCGTTGCAGAAGGGCTGCCGCAGCTGCCAGCGCAAAAGCGACCACGGACGCCGAGAATAGAGCCCGGACCGGCATGTCCTTCAAGCTCTGTTGCAATTGGGTCTCGGGAAAGTTGGCGAGCAGGAAGCCCACTACGGCTATGCCGCCTAAGGCGAGTTTCAGAAGCTCGCTGGAAAAAGCCTGCGAACGGTCGTGAAGCTCCAAGTCTGCCTTGTAGCGGACTTCTGGCACGTCAAGCGCTCCCAGTTGCTGAACGCGTATTTTGGGATTGATTGGTGTAGTCATAGAGAGTTAGGGGACAGACCACGGTTTCCCTCTTGGGATAAGAGCACCAGTACAAGCAGAGGCGCTTCAAGCGGAAAAAACCGTGGTCTGTCCCCTTTTTTCGTGTCCCCTTTTTTCTGGGTTAGACAAAAAAGCCCCTCATCATCATTGCGATGCCATAAAAAAGTGGCAAGAAAAGTATGGATGTTGGTATGCCAGCTAAGCAATATGCAGTTTTGATATGGCTAGCAGAAAGCGCTTTCTTGGCCAACCGAGAACCTAAGATTGCAGCGATTGGAGTTGTCCAGATGAAAATAACAAACAACCATCGCGTCAGATGTGACGCCGGGCCGTTTCCTTCAAATGCCATCATTGTGGCAAATAGCATTGGTATCCATACAACCAAACCTACATAACTGATGGTGCTGATTGTTCTCAGGCGGTCTGAATGTTTATCAATGTCCACGATATTTTGACGTTAAAGGAAAATAGGGGACAGACCACGGTTTCCCAACCGTCATGCCAGTCTTAACATATCAGCAGGCACAATACCACCACATATCATTTACTATCAATAGCTTAGTATTTTTACCAGTCGGTAATAAATGCCAACAGCACGGACAGCCCAAAGCCAGCCCCTGGCGCAAAGCGGAAGTTAAAGCAGGGTTCGTCCGACGAACGCTGGCGCCGCGACGGCGCGTCAGACCCTTGCCACCACCAGCGGCACCGTCATTTCCTCGGCGCTGACGCCGCCGTGGACGCCGATATGCTGGAAGGGCTTCTCCCCCGCCACCTGGTCCTTGATGACCCAGTTGTCCTTCATCAGCAGGGTGTAGTGGCCGATGCGCCGCGCCAGGCGGGGGTGGGGTTCCCCCAGGCCGAAGAAGCCCCGTTGCAGCAGCTCCTCGCTGCGGTGAAGCTCGGCGCAGTGGCCCAGCTTGTCGCCGACGTAGCGCTCGAAGGCCGCGCCCCGGTCCGGGTGGACGTAGCAGTAGGCGGCGCGGGGCTCGCCGCAGAGGGGCAGGACGAGGGTTCGCTCCAGTTCCGGGTGATCGGAGAGTTTCACCATCCGCTCGGGGGCGGTGTCGATCAGGCCGTGGTCGGCGGTGGCGATCACCAGAGTGTCGCTGCCCCGCAGGGTTTCGAGGAAGTTGCCGAAGAGCCGGTCCAGCTCCTGGAAGCGGGCCGCCACCTTGTCGCTGCCGGTGCCGTGCTCGTGGGCCAGGGCGTCGATGTCCGGCAGGTAAGCGTAGATGTATTTCCGGCCCGGCGCTTCCGCCACGCTGGCCACCGAGGCGAACAGCTGCGCCAGGCCCTTGTAGCCGATGCGCCGGGCGCTGCCGCTGTGGGCGGTATTGAAGTCGGTGCCGGCGATCCACGCCGGCGCCACCACCACCGACGGCACGGCCAGGGTGTCGAACAGGGGGGTGAGGCCGAACAGGTCCCGGGGCGTGATGCCCGCCGCCGACAGGGAGGCGCCGCCGAACCGTGCCCGGAACGGCAGCACCGCCAGCACGCTGCCCGCTTCCGCCAGGTAGGTGAACCAGCCGGTGAGGGCGTGCTGCTGGGGGGCCTCGCCGGTCATGAAGGTGGTGATGGCGCTGGCGGTGGTGGAGGGAAAGACCGAGGTCATGGCGCCCCGCCGGTGCCTCTCCCAGGCGCTGCCGGCGCCGATGCGGCGCAGCAGGTCGAGGCCCAGGCCGTCCGCCACCAGCAGCACCACGTTGCGCGCGTCGGCGATTTCCTCCGGCGGCAGGCCGCGCAGGGGCGGATAGTCCGCCGACGGCCTTCCCAGCGCCGCCCGCAGGGAGGCCATCAGGTTGGCGAGGCTGCCGCCGTGGTAGTCGGGAAGGGTCATGATTGCCGCTGTTTTCCTGTCATGGCGCCAGTATATTTCACTGCAGCATGAAGGTCTCGTATTCCAGCCGTTCCAGGCGGCGGTCGAGGAGCAGCATGCCGATCACCACCGTGGCGAGGAGGGAGAGGGCGAAACCGTAGCCGTAGAAAGTGGCCCCCAGCTTCAGGGTGGCAACGGTCAGGATGGCGTTGGCGGCGAGAAAGAACAGCACCAGGGCCAGGACGTTGAGGCGCTTGTCCAGGTAGTAGAAGACGTTGAGCAGCCCCAGCAGCACCACCTGCAGGGCCGCCGCCACCACGTCCACGTACAGCAGGGGCAGGTACAGCTCGGAAATCCCCAGCCAGCGCAGCAGGGATGGCCCCAGGACGAAGGTCAGCAGCACGGCGATGGCCTGGATTTTGACGATCTCCCCCAGGCCCTGGCGGATGGTGTGCACCATCTCATCGCGCATCTCCTCGATGTATTCCAGGGTTCCCCCCTCCCGCACCGAGTCGTAGAACTTCTGGTAGTACTCGACGAAGTCGGTCTCCATGCGCACCAGGAACACCGCCATGCCAGGAATCACCGACAGGTAGGCGAGGAAGATGGGGAAGTCGTAGATCAGGGAGGCCCGCAGGGGGCCGATGACGTTCTGCCCCGTGTCTGGATGAAACCAGAAAATGATCTTGTCGCTCCACACCGCCAGGTTATAGGCGAAGCCGGAAACCATCAGGCTGGGATACATCACCCCTTTCTTCAGGAAATCGAAGGCCACGAAGCGGGACGAGGGATAGTCCCGGTAAATCAGGGACAGCATGCCGGTGAGAAGGACGATATGCCCGATGATGAATCCCGCCAGCAGCCCTTCCAGGCCGAAGGGCCGCAGCACCAGGGCCGCCAGGACGCTGATGGCGTAGCCCGCGCCGTACATGACGACGATGGTCTTGTAGTATTTCATTCCCGACAGGGCCAGGGTGGTCACCCAGATGCAGCACATGGCGACGAAGCCGCCCAGCAGCAGCAGCTTGTAGGCGGCGCCAACGCCGCCGAAGAAGAGAAACAGCGCGGCCACCCCCAACCCTCCCGAGGCAGCCATGACCAGCAGCAACAGGCCGTTGAAGTTGGGCATGACGATTTCCTCGTTGCCCTCGTACAGCCGGTCGGCGATGAAGCGGGTGAAGGCGAGCTGGATCACCCCCGTCAGCACCAGGGAACCCACCATGATGTAGGTGACGGAAACCTGGAACTGGGTGACGAGGAAATCCGGCACCACCACCGACAGGCTCATGAAGCCGATGATCAAGACGCCGACGATGGACAGCACCCAGGAGCCGGAGCTGATCACCCCGGCATAGAGGTAGGCCTGCAGCAGGCCGCTGTAGGTGTCGGATTTGAGGAGTTTCCTTAGTTCAAAACCAATCCCCGCCATCTCATTCCTTTTCCAGGCAGGCGCGGTAAATGCCGCGGTAGCTGTCGAACACCAGCTCCTCCGAATAGTAGCGCTCCACCCGCTCCATCCCGGCCCGCTGGGCGGCATGCCAGGCATTTTCGTCGGTCAGCAGCTCCAGGCAGGCATCGGCCAGGGCCCCGGGAGAGGCGATGCCGACGACGCGCCCCGACGGCCCCAGGGCCTCGTCCTCCCCCGGCAGGCCATGCACCAGCTGGCGGCAGGAACCCACGTCGGTGGTCACCACCGGCACCCCGGCGCCGTAGGCCTCCAGCACCACCAGGGGCAAGGCCTCGCTGATGGAGCTCAGCACCAGCAGGCCCGCCTGGGGCAGGATATCCTCCACCTTGCGGAAGCCGAGGAACCTCACCGACTCGGCCAGGCCCAGGCTCTGCACCAGTTCGCGGCACTCCCGGGCGTATTCCGGGTCTTCCTCCTCCGGCCCCACGATCCATCCCTGGGCCTCCGGCAGGCGGTTCACCACGGTGCGCATGGCGCGGATGAAGGTCTTCACGTCCTTGATCGGCACCACCCGGCCGATGAGGCACATCACCGGCGGCACCGCCTCGGCCCGCTGCCGGCGCAAGGGCACCAGCTTGCCTAGATTCACGCCGTTGGGGATGCAGCGGGTCCGCTCCGCCGGCGCCCCGTCCTGGAGCTGGCGCTGGCGGTTGGCCTCGTAGAGGGCGACGATGTGGTCGCAGGCGTCGTAGCACATCTTGCCCAGGACCTCGAAGAAGCGGATCCACAGCTGCTTCAGGTAGCCGATTTCCGTGGCGCTGCGCTGGAACAGGTTGCGGTTGTCCCGCACCCAGTCGCTCTGGAACAGGTCGATCTTGCGTTCCTTGGTGTAGATGCCGTGCTCCGACAGGACCAGGGGCTTGCCGGTGTACTGCTTGAGGAGAGCGCCGAGGAAGCCGGCATAGCCGGTGGACACCGTGTGGTAGGCGCGGACCGGGAAAGGATGCTGCCCCGCCGCCGCCAGCAGCCACACCGGCGTGTGCATGATGCGCACGGTCCAGAAATAGTCGATGTAGGACGGGTCGGCGCAGTACTTGCCGTAGCGGTTGCGGATGAAATCCCAGGAGCGCTTGCCGTAAAGAAAGGTGCCGTGGGGCAGCTTGCCGCCCCCGTGGAGTTCCCGCGCCAGGTCGGCGAAAAGGCTGCTCCAAGGCGTGGACAGGGGAGTGCGGAAGGCCTCGTGGAGCTTATCCACCCGCTCGAACACTTCCGCGTCGCCGTCGCAGGCCTGGACCGGCGGGGCCTCGTGGGCAGAGAAAATGTAGTGGTGCTCCAGGTGGACCACGTTGTCCGGCAGGGGATATTTTTTCTCGCCGTAATCCTCCGGCCGGCTGCCGATGAAAATGAGGGCGAAGGTGTACTCGGGGAAGCCCCTGATCAGCTGGTGCACCCAGCTCGACACGCCGCCGGAGACGTAGGGATAGGTCCCCTCCAGCAGCAGCCCGATGTCGGCGCGGTCGGCCTTGCTGAAATTCATGCCCTGGGCTCCCGGGAAGTCCAATAGCTCACCACCGGCTTGAGGCGGGGGGACAACTGCACTGCCGAAATCCCCTTCAGCAGCAGCGCCACCAGCTCGAAATCCCGCCGGCGGAAAGTGACCTCCGCCAGGTAGGGCAACACCCGCGCCCGCGGCAGGCCTTTCTCGAAGCCTTGCATGAAGGCGTACTCGGCTTCCTGGAGATTGCCCATTTCCAGTTCCGCCCGCCCTCGCAGGTACCAGATGCCCGGGTCGTCCGGCGCCAGCTTCTGGGCCTCCTCCACGTAGCGCCGGGCCTCGGCGATGAGGTGGCGTTTCACGTCCCCCTGGACCAGATGCTCATACACCAGCTCCCAGTGCAGTTCCGCCAGGTGGCGCAGGCTGTTGAGGCGCTCCTCCGGCTTCCTGGCCTGCTCCAGCTGCGCCGCCTCGGCGCGGATTTTCTTGTAGATCGCCTTTTCCCGCCGGTCGATGATGCCGTAGGCAATCAGCCGGATATCGTCGGCGGTATCGTCCATGGACTGGCGCAGGGTGGGGTTGGCCGCCGACGGCGCCACCCCTTGCAGGGCCAGGAGCGCCTTCATCCGCCGCTCCACGGGAATCTCCCGGTTCGCCAGCAATGGCCGCAGGGCGCCGTGTCCGAAGGACATTTCCTGCCCGCCCCGGGCGGGAACGAACTCCGGCAGCTCCACCTTGGCGAACTCGCGCCCCTTGGCGAAGCGCGGCAGATAGGTGGCCGCCACCACGCTCAGCCACAGGGCCGCCAGGCCGGCCACGGGCATGAAGAAGGCGAAGCAGAACAGGAGCGCCAGGGAGAAGCGGCGCGGCTGCCGGTACTGGGGGGGCAGCAGGCCGTGGACGAAGAGGGTCAGCATGGCGCTGGCGCCGCCGTGGCAGAGGAGAAACAGCGACAAGGCCCCCGCCCCGGCCTGGTTGGGGTAAACCGCCAGCAGCGCGGAGGATTCCAGGGAGAGAGCGCCCAGGCCCAGCTTCCAGTTAAGCATGGGTGACGATGTCCTCCATGGCCGCCAGCAGGGGCTTGGCCCCCAGTTCCGCCACGTGGACCCGGCCGCAGGCGTCCTCCAGGGAAACGCCGAAATGCTGCTTGAACAGGTGTTCGAGGCGCTGCAGATAGCCCTCCACCGCCACTTCGCCGCAAAGGGGCATCAGATTGACGTATTTCACCGTCTCGCCACGGCGCAGTTCCCAGGCCACGTCCAGGCCCCGCTTCATGCGCTTGAGCAGCATCACCATGTCCTCCCGGTCCTCATGGGGCGGGAAGGACAGGGACACCACGTGGGACTTCACCCCGTGGTCCCGGCCCAGGCGCCATAGGCGCACCATTTCCTCGGCGAACTCCAGGGGGCAATCGGCATCATGATCCATGATGCCGCGCACCTCCTCCACGTCGCTGACGCTGTCGGCGTAATAGCCCAGCATCACCGCCAGCAACTGCAGGGTGTCCTGGTTGAGGGCGAAAAAGGGCATCTGGTCCACCGCCAGCACCCCCAGCAGCCTTCCCTTGCTGCTGAGCACCGGCGCCACCGCCAGGAAGCGGCTTTCCGTGGCCGTGCTCAGCTCCATGGTCTGGACATGGGTCAGGGTCCGCTGTTCCAGGGCCTGGGCGACCATGGGATCGGTCCGGTCGAAGGCAGGCGGATCGCCGAGTTTCGCCACCTGGCTGAAGCTGCGGCCATCGTCGGCGGTGACGTACAGGGCCGCTCCCTCCAGCTGGCAATATTGGGCCAGCAGCACCAGCATATCCTCTCCCGCCGGCATGGCCTGTCCCCGGCGGTCCCCCACCGCCAGCTCCCGCAGGGAGACGAGGGTATCCCGCAGGGTGGCCGGGCGGGAAAGCAGGTCCTGCTCCAGCCGGTCGTGGGACAGGCGCAGCAGGTGGTGCAGCTTGGTCATGCGCGACATGCGCTCGTCGAGGAAATGGTTGGCCTCGTTGAGGCGGCGCAGGCGCGTCTGCCACAGGTCGCTGTATTCGCCGCACACCATCACCGCCAGCATGCCGCCGAAGAAGTAGAGCTTGGGAAACTCCCCCGCCTGGGGCAGCCACCAGTAGTTCAGGAGCAGCCAGGCGGCAAGGAGCAGGAAGGCGGAAAAGATGCCCGGCATCATGCCGTAGCGCAGGGCCAGCAGCAGGGGCGCGAACCACAGCCAGGGGAACTCCGACTCGACGAAGAACGGCTGCTCGGGCTGGACGGCGTAGGCCAGGCCCAGGGCCAACGCCGTCAGGACGGCGGATTCGGTCCACACCCAGCGCGCGCCGGCGGAGAAGGGCAGCACCGCCCGGCGCGCCTGCTCCCTGAAGCTGCGGCGGCGTTCGGCCATCAGCGGATGCCCGCGCTCTGCAACAGGTCGTGCATCAGGCTCTGGGCCACGGCGCTCACCGCGTCGCGGCTCCAGCCGCTCTTGGCGCCGGCGGCGCTCCATACCACGCCGCCGCTCTGGAGATCGACGATGGACAGGCTGATGCCCACCGCCGGCTCGCCGTCCACGCCGGCCTTGTAGCGCCACTCGGTGACGGCGCCGGCGAGGGCGTAGCGCACGCCCTGCTCCTTGGCCCAGCGCAGGGCCTCGTCCTGGGCCTTGCGCTCGCTGGGCTCGAACACGCTGTCCTGGGCCAGCTCGGCGGGGTAACGGACCAGGTCGCCGATGCCCTGGGTGCGCAGCAGGGTGTCCGCCATCGCCTCGGCCCGCATGCCCGCCTGGGGGGCGTCGGTATGGTTGAGGAAGGGGACGATGGCCCACTTCGCGCCGTGCTCCAGGGCGGGACGGGGAGAGTGGTCGATGGTGGCGCAGCCGGCCAGGAGGGCGGCCAGCAGCATCAGGCAGTAGGGCAGGTATCGTCTCAACACATCGTTCTCCTTGTCGCGGTCAAATCACAAAAAGTATTCGTACTGGAGCCACAGCTCCCACAGGGTATCGCCGGTGCCGGTGCCGCCCTTGGCGTTGTCGTAGCCGAAGGTGAAGCGGTCCTTGCCGATGACGCTGGTGGTGGCGCCGATGCTCAGGTTGTGCGCCGCCCCGGTGAGGGTATTGTGGCCGAAACCCACGCTGGCGAAGCTGCGCAGCTTGCGGCTGTAATGGTCGCGGTAGTAGTCGCCGTAGCCGAGGGACACGCCGTAGTACTGGTAATTCTCCGGCAGGAAGACCTCGGCGCTGGGAGCCGTGCCGCCGGGCACCAGCCGGGCCAGGAGGGCGTCCCCCGCCCCGTCCCGCTTGAAATGCTGGGCCGCGCCCCCGAGGCGAAGGGACAGGTCCGGATACTCGAGGCGGAAGCGGTGCCCCACCTCCCAGTCCAGGCCGTGGCCCTGGGCCAGGTAATCGCGCCACTGGGAATAGTAGCGCGCCTTCCACAGCCGGGTGCGCAGGTATTCCCGCCCGCTGAAGGCGTAGTTGACGTTGCCCTCCGCCTGGTCCTTCATCCCGCCCACCCGCAGGGCCGAGGTTTCGCTGGCCATGGCGTTGTGCCGCAGGGCGGCCGACCACTGGAACCCGGCGCGGTCGGGGGAGGAGAACCCAGCCTGGGCCTCGGTGAAGGTATCGACGGCGGTGCGGCGCCCCAGCCGGGCGCTCCACTCGCCGCCGGCGCCCCGGTAGGTCAGCCTCACCCCGGACCGGCGGTCCACCGCCGGCACGCCGGGCAAGGCCGTTTCGTCGTCGGACCCCTGGTGGACCACCGTCGCCGACGGCTCGACTTTCAGCACCGGGCTCACCCACCAGCCGAGGGTCAGGGTGCGTTCCACCCCGCTGAGCACGCCGCGGCGGAAGGGACGAACCTCCCCTTGCAGGCTGGAGGCCGTATCCATTACCAGGTTGGCAAACACCTCGTGGGCCTGGTCGTCGTCCGGGGCGTAATCCAGGCTGGCGAAGGCCAGGGACTGGGCTTCCCGCACCCGGCCCAGGCTGCGGGCCGCCTCCACCCGGTCGAAGCGGGGAATGCCCAGGCCGCCGCCCTGCTCGAACAGGCGCTCGAGGGTATCCAGGTCGTTGTCCTTCAGGGCCAGGGACACCGCCGCCCAGCGGGGCGCCGCCAGATTGCGGGCGTAATTGCGCCACAGCCAGGCCTTGGCCGCCTCGCTCCGCTCCTGGCTGAGGGCCCAGGACAGGGCCAGTTCCTTCGCCTGGGCGGCGGTCTCGCCCTGTTCCCCCTTGTCCGCGGCGGGGCTGTCCTGGCGCAGCAGCAGGCGCAGGGCGGCCAAAGAGTCGTCGGCGGGCGCGAAGCGGGCCGCCAGCTGCACGTAGGCCGGCAGGCGCTTGTCCGGCCCCCGCGCCGCCCCTCCCTTGGCGAGGCTGGCGCGCAGCTCCCGCCAGGCGCGGTAGCGCGCCTTCCACGCCTGGTTGCCGCGTCCCGCCTGTTCCAGGGCATCGGCATAGCCCAATTGCCACAGGTAGTCGTTTTTTTGCTGGCGGGCCTCCCGCTCCATCAGGGGCAGCGCCCGGTCGGCGCGGCCAAGGGCAAGATAAGCGGCGGCGGCCACCTTGGACAACTCCTCCTCTTTCCCCAGGCGCCCGTCCACCCGCGAAAGCCAGACGCGCAGGCGGTCGCCGTCCTGCATCTCCACCAGCAGCCACAGGTAGGCGGCGAGGATGCCGCTGTCCGCCGGCGCCAGGCTGATGGCGCGGCGGTAGTTGCGCATGGCCAGTTCCTTCTCCCCCCTCGCCTGCCGATACTGGGCACGCAGGGTCCAGTAGTAGGCCGTCCCCTCGATGCGGGAGCGCGCCTCGCGCGGAATGGCGCCGAAAATCCGCGCCATGGCGGACAAATTCTGCCGTCCCCAGGCCAGCTCCAGGGCGGAGAGCACCAGATCCGGCGTGCCGAAGCGGGCGGCCCCGCGTTCGGCCAGGACCAGCGCTTCGTCCGGATAGCGTTCCTTCAGCAAGGCCAGGAGCCGCTCGTAGGCCGTGGCATCGGCTTTTTCCCCGCTGCCCGCCGTCAGCTTGCGGTAAGCGTATTCGGCGGCCTCGTCCTGCTGCAGGCGCCAGCCCATTTCCCCCAGCAGTCCCCAGTACTCCCCCTCGCTCTCCGCCGCCTTGTCCCGGTGGCGCAGCAGCATGGCCAAGGCCTCCTCCTGACGGTCCCGGGCCAGCAGCGCCACGGCGTAGCGCACCAGGACCGGCGTCGTCACGCCGGGGCGCCTTTCCAGGACGGCATAGGCGGCGATGGCATCGTCCAGGCGGTCGGCCCGTTCATCCAGGGCCGCCAGACGCTCCAGGAGGGCGGCATCGCCGTTGGCCACCCGCCGCAGCAGGGCAATGGCGCCGCCGGGGTCGCCCCGGCTCTCGAAAGCGGCAATGAGGAAATCCCATTCCGCCGGAGTCAGCGGCCGGGTCGCGGCCTCGTGCTTCCAGGCGGCGAGCAGCGCCTCGTCGTCCTTGAGCCCTGGCGCCAGGCGCAGCACCCCCTGCCAGGCCTCCGCCAGGTTGTCCTCGTAGGCCAGGCGCTTCCAGGTGGCCAGGGCCTCTTCCGGCTTGCCGCCCCATTCGGCCACCTGGGCCAGGCGCTGGAGCCAGGCATGGTCGTCCGGCCTGGCCGCGACGGCCGCCTTGGCGATGCGGTAGGCATCCTTGAGATTGCGGTTGGCGAGGAACACTTCGTAGGCCAGGGTATAAATCTTCTCGTCGTAGGGCCGCAAGGCGGGGTGCTCGTCGGCCTGGGCGGCGGGCACCAGGAAATCCAGCAGGGCGGCCAGCAAGGCGCGGCGCGGCGCGGCATCGGACAGGCGCAGCAGGCGCTTGACGTAGTCCTCGGCCCGGGGCAGGTCGTTGGCGGATCGGGCCAGGTTGGCGAGGAAATACAAGGTTTCCGGGTCGTCGGCGAGGTCGCCCAGGTGCTTGTCCGCCGCCGCCATCGCCTGGCGCAGGAGGTTGCCGGACTGGAGGGTCTTCAGGCCGGCGAGGAAATACTCCCGCCGCAGGGAGCGGCTGGGGGCGCGGCGCTGGGCGGCGAAATACAGCTCGGCGGCAAGGGCGTAGTTGCCGTCCCCCAGGGCAAGCCGCGCCGCCTCGGCGAACCAGCGGGGAGAAACGGTTTTCCCCTGCTCCGCCAGGCGGCGGTAGAGCTGGCCGGCGATGTCGCTCTCCCGCAACTGGGCGGCCTGCACCGCCAGCTCCTGCAGGGTGCCCTCGTCCCATCCCTCCGCCGCCATCTTCTCCATGGCCTGACGCAGGGCGGCACGTGCCTCCTCGCGCTTGCGCGGGTCGGCGGCGTAGGCCCTGGCCTGGAGAACGCGCAGGTTCATGTCCAGCACCTCGGCCCGCCGCCGCAGTTCGGGATTGTCCCCCTGGCGCCGCAGGCGGGCGAGAATCCGCCCCGCTTCGTCGAGTTCGCCCAGGAGCATTTTCTGCCGCGCCAGCTGGTATTCCAGCTCCCGGTTGTCGGGGTCGGTGCGCAGCAGATTCTTCAGGTAGCTGACGGTCAGGCTGTTTCCCTGCTGCTGGCTGCTGATCTGGGCCACCAGGGTCTGCTTGGGGAAAATCAGGGCCAGCACCAGCACGGTCCCCAGGGCCATGCCCAGCAGGGCCCAGGGGGAAAGCAGGCGCGCCCGTTCGGCGACGGGCTGGTCAGCAATCGACCTGGATCGTTGCAGCAGTTCCATGGCCTATCCTGTAGCGCTTGCCGGCGGGCGCCAGCGGTTTGCCGTCGGCGCGCACGCGGCAGCCGGCGGCGTTTTCCAGCGTGAACTCCAGGGGCACGTAGCCCCGGAGGGTGAAGTCGAAGCCTTTCCCCCGTCCGCGCCAGCCTTCCACCCGGCCGTTGGCGTCGGCCAGGTAAGGATGCCGAGACGGCGCGGAGGCGAAGCGCACCGTCCCCTCCCCCGCCGCCGCGTGGACGTAGGTTTCGCCGTTATGGCGGTTGTAGCCCGCCACGCCGACGCTGGCCGCCACGTCGGGAAGTCCGAGGGAGGCGGGCGCCCGCCACTCCCGCAGGGCGCCGCCGCTCGCCACCCGCCAGCCGCCGGGAATCCGCGCCACCTGGGCGCGGTTGAAGTCCTCGGCGATGGCGATGTATTCCGAGGCATGAAGGGGTAGGGTGGGATGAGACAGGGCGTAGCGGTAGGCTTCGCCGAGGGCCTGGAGGGAAGCCCGCTTGGTGGCGGAATAGACGTGATAGTAGATGTCGATGGGTTTCAGGCGGTAGGGCCGGTCGGTGAGCTCGAAGGTATCCACCACGCTGCGGTAGCCGTAGAAGGGCCCCGTCCACAGCTCGGTGTAGACGTTCTCGTTCTGGTTCGGAGCGTAGACCTGGAAGCGCCCGCCCTTGGACAGGCCGATCGGCCCGGCCAGGGTGAGGGAGGGGCGGCTGCGGGTGAGGGTGGTGTCGCCGCCGTTCATGTTGCCGATGCCGAGCTTCGCCACCAGGGCGAGGGCCTTGCCGTCCGGGTTGCAGTCCCCGGTCCAGAGAAAAAGCTTGACCCGCTTGTCCGGCGGCGCGAGACGGCTGTTGATATAGTCCACCGAACCCAGGATTTCCTGTTCCAGGCTGAACTGGTAGCCGGGAATATTCAGGTGGTAGCCGTACTTCGCCTGGTCCGCGGACACCATGCCGGGATTCCAGTAGAAGGGGTGGGAATAGGAATGGCTGGCGATTTCCACGTAGGGCAGGGCGAAAATGCGCCGGGCGATGGCCTCCAGCTGGGGCGAGTCCTTGGGATAAAGGCCGTCCGGCGCCACCTCGCCCTGGATGATCGACACCGTGGTGGGCAGGCGGTATTTCTCCAGCACCTCGTCGAGCAGCGCCTCGCCGGCATAGGGATTCCCCGGCAGTTCCGCCCGGCTGGCGAAGCCGTCGCCGTCGATATGCGCCATCAGCAGGCGGCGGCCGTTTTCCGTGGTGGCGTCCGGCACGGGCATGGGCGGCAAGGCCAGGGCGCGGCGGAAAAATTCCACGGGATTCACCAGCCAGCGGGTGCCGTCGTCGATCGGCAGGGATTCCACCGCGTAGGGATAGAGCACGTAACCGCCCCAGGGGGCGAAGCCGGCGGCGTCCATGGCGCCGCCCTTGTCGGCGGCCAGGCGCAGCAGCACCTCCCCTTTTTCCAGGCGCAACGGGGAAAAGCTGTCCCGGTCCGCCCGCACCTTGGCCTCGAACCCCATCGGGGGTTTGACGGCGGCCACCCTGATTTTGCCCGGCCTCGGCACGGGCGCCGCCACACGGAAGCCGAGGGCCCGGCCGGCCGGACTGTCGAGGCTGAAGCCGAAGCCATCAAGCACCGCCAGCCGCATCCCTTCCTTCACCCGCGCCGCCAGCCAATCCCCCAGCTTCGGATTGATGCCCCGCGCCCCCGCGGGCAGCCACACCACGATGCCGGCATAGCGGCCGGTCAGGACGCCTTCGGGCAAGTCCTCGCGGGCGCTGCGGAATTCGGGAACATAGCCCAGGTAATTGAGGGGCAGGGCCGCGTAGCGCAGGGCTTCAGAGTAAGTGATTTTCACGTCGTCCTGCTCGCCCTGCACTACCAGCACCTTGCGCGGCATCGCCTCCACCGCCCCGACACCGAGCATGTCCAGGTCCGGATTGGACACCCAGGGAATGAACCCCAGGGCGCGGATTTTCTCCGCCGTGGCGCGGGCATCGGCCCGTTTTTCCGGCGGCTGGTAATCGATGGCCACCACCGGCAGATGGTAATCATCCTTCACCCGCTTGAGCTGCCCCAGCAGCCACTGCCGGTCCGCTTCCGGCACCGGGCGGTAGCCCTTGGCCGACGGGTCCCAGCCGTCGAAGAGGGATTCGGCCGCCACCGCCGCCACGTCGTCGTGGACCTGGGGCAGCACCTCGAAGCCCCGGTTGAAGAACAGGCTGATGCCGGGAAAGCGCTGGCGCAGGTTATGGATCAAGCGCACCAGGCCGGCTTCCTGGCGCTGGCGCGCCTCGGGGGTGGCGGCATACAGCTGGTAGGAATCCAGGGTATCCAGGAACAGGCCGCGGTAGCCCTGCTCCCACAGGGGACGGACCACCTTTTCGGCGAGGAAATCGGCCCATTCCGGCCGCGACAGGTCCAGCACCGCGCTGCCCCAGGCGGCGTTCTGGCCCAGGAACCATTCCTTGGGAATCTGCTTGAAGTAAGGGCGCCCGGGCTCCGCCTCGCCGACGCTGACGTAGGCGAAGGCCTCGGCCTTGCCCACCGTGTTCCTGGGCGGCGCGGGGTAATGGCCGGGGTCGAGCACCACCCAATCGAAGACCTGCAGCTCGTCCCAGGGCGCGTCCGCGCCGTAGTAAAAGGCCACCGACGCCGGGGCCGCGCCCCAGCAGGCGCTGGCGACAAGCAGCAGCGCCGCGGCGAAACCGGCGCGCAGCCAAGCTGTCAGCAAGGAGCGCTCTCCAGCAGGGACTTCAGCCCCTCCGCCAGGGGGGTGAAGGCCGTTTCGCCGAACAGCGCCCGCTGTCGGGCAATCGAGGTGGCGGAATGGCGGATATCCCCCGCCTGGGGCGCGTCGTGGACCACCGCGGCGGGTTGGCCGCCGATTTGCTCCAGGACGGCGATCAGCTCCAGCAGGCTGACGGCATGGCCGCTGCCCACGTTGCACACGCCTGTCGCGTCATGGGACAAGGCAGCGGCGGTGATGCGGGCCACGTCGCCGACGTAGATGAAATCCCGCGTCTGCCCGCCGTCGCCGAACACATGGAGGGGTTCGCCGGCCCGGTAGCGGCCGGCGAAGCGGCTGATGACCCCGGCGTAGGGCGAAGCGGGGTCCTGGCGCGGGCCGTAGACGTTGAAATAGCGCAGACCCAGGCTGGAAAGGCCGTGGAGGCTGGCGAACAGGGCGGCGTACTGGTCGTTGACCAGCTTCTCCAGGCCATAAGGGGAGAGGGGCGACGGCGCGGACGCCTCGTCGAGGGGCAGGGATGCCGGAACGCCATAGACGGCGGCGCTGGAAGCATAGACCAGGCGCTTGACGCCGCATTCCACGGCACTCTGGAGAATATTGACGAAGCCAAGGATATTGGCGCGGCAGGAAAACGCCGGGTTATCCAAGGAAGCCCGCACCGAGACCTGGGCCGCCAGGTGCAGCACGGCATCCGCCCCGGCCATGGCCCGGCGCACCGAGTCCAAATCGCCGACGTCCCCCTCCACCACCCGCAACGCGGGATGAAGAGGCAGGTTTACGCGCTTGCCGGAAGAAAAATTGTCATACACCGTGACCGTGGCGCCGCCCTCAAGCAGCTTTTCCACGGCATGGGAACCGATAAAGCCTCCACCCCCGCTGGCAAATACACGCATCGCTCTTTACCCATTTGTCATTAACCTCTTGTTTTTTATTATGGATAATACGGCATATTAGAAACCATTAAAATAGGGGCAGGGGATGATTTCCGCCTCCTTGCGGGCTCCCTTCTCCTCAAGCGACAGGAATCAGGCCCGGCCCCCGTGGGCCGCCAGCACCTCGGCGACGCAGCAGGTGAGGGCCTTGGCCGCCGGCAGGTGGAGAAACTCGTTGGGGCCGTGGGCGTTGGAGCCGGGGCCCAGGACGCCGGTGATGAGGAACTGGGCCTGGGGAAAGCGTTCCCCGAGCATGCCCATGAAGGGAATGGTGACCCCTTCGCCCATGAATACCGCCTCCTTGCCGAAGTAGCTTTGCGACGCCCGCGCCAGGGCCGCCTCGAACCAGGGAGCGAGGGGCGCCGCGTCCCAGCCCGGGGCCGCCTGCTCGGCCTGGAACGCCACCTTGGCGCCGTAAGGGGGATCGGACTCCAGCAGGGTCTTCAATTCCGCCGCCGCGGCCTGGGGCTCGCAGGAGGGCGGGATGCGCAGGGACAGCTTGAGGGCGGTGCGGGGGCGCAGGACGTTGCCGGCGTTGTCCAGGGACGGCAGGCCGCCGGCGCCGGTGACCGAGAGGGCCGGCTTCCAGGCGCGGTTGAGGATCAGCTCCTTGGGGTCGCGGCTCACGGGCTCCATGCCGGGAACGAAGGGAAACTTGGCGTACACCGCCTCCCCCAGCACCGCCGCCGCCCGTTCCGCCTGGGCCGTCCGCTCCGGCGGGATGGGACGGTGGAAGGCCTCGGGCAGGATGCGGCCGGTTTCCTCGTCTTCCAGGCGGGACAGGAGGCGGCGGGCGATACGGAAGCCGGAAGGCACGGTGCCGCTGGCGTCGCCGGAGTGCACGCCCTCGGTGAGGACGTCCACCGTCAGGTTGCCGTTGATCAGTCCCCGCAGGGAAACGGTGCACCACAGGCGCTCGTAGTCGCCGCAGCCGGAGTCCAGCCCCACCACCAGGCTCGGCGTGCCGATGCGCGGCGCCAGAAGGTCGATGTAATAGGGCAGGTCGTAGCTGCCGCTCTCCTCGCAGCATTCGATGATGCCCACGCAGCGGGCATGGGGCACCCCCTGCTCCTGCAGCACTCGCAGGGCGGTGAGGGCGGCGTACATGGCGTAGCCGTCGTCCACGCTGCCCCGGCCATAGAGCTTGTCGCCCTCGACCACCGGCTGCCACGGCCCCAGGTCCTCCCGCCAGCCCACCATTTCCGGCTGCTTGTCCAGGTGGCCGTAGAGCAGCACGGTTTCGTCGGTCTGGCCGGGAATCTCGATGAACAGCAGGGGCGTGCGCCCCGGCAGGCGCGCCACTTCCAGCCGCAGGCCGGCGATGGGCTGGGCCTTGCACCAGGCCACCGCCAGCTGCAGGGCAGCCTCGATATGGCCCTTCTCTTCCCACTTGGCGTCGAACAGGGGGGAAATGGCGGGAATGCGGATGAAATCCATCAGGGAGGGCAGAACGTCCTGCTGCCAGCAGCGTTCCACCGCGGCGCGAATCTGGGCGGTGTCCATGAGCGGTGTCCGGAAACGAAAGGGAGGGATTCTAGCGGAAAAAAAGACCCGGGAGACTCGCCGCGGACTGAAGAGGAGGAACAATCCGCGATGAATTCCCGGGGTAGGGGGTTAAACCGGTACCGGCCTTGCTCACCGATCCGATCGCTGCCCATCATAGCCAGCCATCCTTACATACGCCTGACGCGCGGGGGCACGGCTTCCGATTCGCGGCGGTCCATGGTACCTTTAGGCCAAAGCCATAAGACACGGGGAACGCGGCATGTTTGCTGACAACAGTGCAAAGGGGCGGGGAAACTCCGATCAGGAGGAGTTCCCCTATCACCATCCGGGGCAGGGATCCCTGTTTCCGGAAGATACCTATCTGCAACGCCAGGAAGAAGGCCTGCGCCCCATCCACTACCTCATGGGCGCCGTGCTGGTCGTCGCCATGCTGGGCGTGCTGGGCGTGGGCTACTACTACCAGAGCAGCATGAAAAAGCTCACCTCCCCGCCGGAAGCGCCGGCGCCCGCGGCATCGAGCGCCCCGCCGCCAGAACAGCCCGCCGCGTCGCCCCCATCTTCCGCGCCCGAAAAAACCGCGCCGGCGGCAGCCGTTCCTCCCGCCGCGCCGGACAAGAAGCCCGGCAAGCCCGCCCCGGCGGCGCCTGAAAAAACGGCGGCCAAACCCGCCCCGGCCCCCGGCGAAACGGTGTATTTTCTCCAGCTCGCGGCCTTCAAGGACCCCAGGGAAACCGCCCAGCTGTGCCGCAAGGTGGAGGCTTTCGGTTTCCGCTGCTATTTCGGCAACGTCAAGACCGCCGACGGCCTCTACTGGCGCCTGCGCCTGGGCCCCTACGCCGCCCAGAGCGAGGCCGAGGCCGATCTCGCCAAGCTGAAGGGCAAGGGATTCGACGGCCGCCTCATTCCCTTGAAGAAGTCGGGGGTCAAGCCCCCCCTCCAGCTGCCGGCAAGGTAATTCCCGGCCATGCCCGGCTGCCGCGTTGGCAGCCGGGTTTCCATCCCTTGCCCGGCAAGGCTCGTGGACGGCCCGTCCCAAAATCGCGAGGCGGAAGGCAAACTCGTGTACCATCAGTGCCTGCGTCTTCGCCGCCACCGGCGGCATCAGGTCCCCCAAGCAACCGTTCCATGGCAGATATTCACTCAGCGGCTCGCCAATCTCCAGCAGCGCCTCATGGCAGAGGCTGGACGTTCTTTTCCCGCCGGTGGCTCGCCGCCGCGCTGGGGCTCGCCGCCTGCCTGCTGCTCCCGCCGCCGCCCGCATTCGCCGCGCCGCTCCCGTTGACGGACATTCCGGCCGATTATCTCGGCACCCGGACGCAATACCTGATCGAGCAGGACCAGCCCTTGAGCCTGGCCCAGGCCATGGCCCTGCACCGCGACGGAAAATTCCGCGCCGGGCAGCAACCCATTCTGAATTTCGGCATCGGCTCCCGCCCGGTCTGGCTCCATCTCGAGGTCAGCAACCCGACGCCGACCCCCCTGTCCTTTTACCTGGTCGCCGGCGTCACCTGGCTCGACCGGCTGGATGTCTACGTGGCGCAGAACGGACAGACGCAAGCAGAGATTCACACCGGCGACGAAACCCCCGGCGCCCAGGGCGCCACCCCGGCCCTGGGCTACGCCCTGCCGCTCCAATTCCAGCCAGGCCGCAGCGACATCTACCTGCGCGTCGACTCGGTGGACCCGATGCCCCTGCCCATCCAGTTGATGACCGACTGGCAGCTGTCCGCGAGCAAGCTCTTTTTCGCCCACGTCTACGGCTTCCTCTACGGCTTCCTCGCCGCCCTGTGCGCCTACAACCTGCTGCTTTTCGCCGGCATCGGCGAGCGCAGCTATCTCTACTACTCCCTGGCCCTCATCACCATCATCCTCGGCAACGTCGCCTATACCGGCCACGGGCTGGCCGGCATCTGGCCCAATCACCTGCTCTTCCAGCGCTACGTGATCCTGACCGTGATGGTGGCGTACAGCGCCTTCGGACTGCTGTTCGCCAGCCGTTTTCTCGCCCTCGAGGAACACGCCCCCAAGGCCCTGAAAGCCGTGCGGTGGTTTTCCGGCCTCGGGCTGGGCGCGATGGCCCTCGCCCTGCTGACGAACAGCCACCTGGCCGCCACCCTGGTGGCTTTCGTCTTCATGAGCCTGTTCACCGCCGGCATGCTGCTGCTGGGCATCCTGGCCGTGCGCCAGGGCCGCACCTCCGGCCGCTATTTCCTGGCCGCCACGGTTTTCGGCCTGATCGGGGCCGCCAGCACCGTGCTGGCGGTGTGGGGAAAAATCCCTTTCACGCCCGAAACCTTCCACGCCCTGGAAGTGGGCCTCTTGATCGAAACCACCCTGCTGGCCCTGGCCCTGGCCTATAAAATCCGCCAATACCAGCAGGCGAACCTGGACGCGAAACGGCAAGCCCGCCAGGACCCGCTCACCGGCCTCTACAACCGGCGCGGCTTCTTGGAACTGGCGGAGCCCCTCTGGAACGCGGCCGAGGGCGGTGGGCGCCCCTTGAGCATCGTCGTGATGGATATCGACCATTTCAAGCAGATCAACGACCAGCATGGGCATGCGACGGGCGACGAGGCCCTGCGCCAAGTCGCCAACGTGCTGAAACGCCGCGGCCGCAAGAGCGATGTCGTGGCCCGCTGGGGCGGCGAGGAGTTCATCCTGCTGCTGATGGAAACCACGCTTCAACAAGCCCACCGCCGCGCCGAAGAACTGCGGCAGGCCGTCGCGGAAATCAAGTTTCCCGCGGGACACGGGGTCTTTTCCATCACCGCCAGTTTCGGCGTGGCGGAAAGGGGGCCGGGAACGAGCTTCGACGCCGTCGTCCGCAACGCGGACAGCCGTCTTTACGAGGCGAAGCGGGCCGGGCGCGACCGCGTCTGCTCCGCCCCCACGGCCAACGGCGCCCCGGCGGCCGAATCCCTCGCCGCCGATTCTTGACAATCGAACGTCCATCCAATATAAAACCACAAGTCGAATATTCGCTCGATTGAAGGAAAGCCCGGTGTCACCAGATCAGCAATACCTGAACAAGCTGCGGGACTATTTCGCCCAGCATCGCTCCCTGCCCAGCTTCTCGGCCATCGCCGGCCTGCTGGGGCTCAAGTCCACCTCCTCGGTTTCGGCCCTCGCCAAGCGCCTCAAGCTTCAGGGTTTCCTGGATTCGGGGCCGGACAGGCGCCTCACCCCCGGCAAGCGCTTCTTCGAGCGAGAAATCCTCGATTCCGTCCGCGCCGGCCTGCCCGCCGCCGCCAACGAGAGCGGCGCGGAAGTCCTGACCATCGACGACTACCTCATCGCCAGCCCCTCCCGCACCGTGCTGCTGCGGGTGAAGGGCGATTCCATGATCGACGCCGGCCTGGTGGAGGGCGACATTCTCATCGTGGAAAAAGGCGCTCCCGCCCGGGCGGGGGAAATCGTCGTCGCCATCGTGGACAACGAATTCACGGTGAAATACCTGGAGGTGGACAAGAAAACCCGCGAGTTCTACCTCCGCCCCGGCAACAAGGCCTACCCCAACATCCGCCCGCAAACCAGCCTGGAACTCTTCGGCAAGGTGGTGGGGCAATTCAGGAAGTACGACTAAGTGCCGCCACGCAAATCCGTCAGCAGCGACAACCCCAGCAATCCCTGCATCGGCTTCTGCTCCACCAGCCTGGGGGACGAGGTGTGCAAGGGCTGCGGCCGCACCGCCGAGGAGGTGGACCAGTGGCTGTCCCTGTCCCACGAGCAGCAGCAGCGGATATGGCAGCGGGTGAACGGCATGGACACCATCCGCAACCGGCGCTGAACCAAGCCGCCGCCCAACCGCGCAAAAAGTGCCTCGCCCCCCTTGGCGGCGGAAATTTATCCCCCTACAATGGATTCACCCTTAATCCCTTCTCAGGAGTCAAAAATATGAACAAAGGTGAACTGATCGATGCCGTTGCCAAGATGACCCAGCACTCCAAGGCCCAGACCGAACAGATGTTCGACGCCTTCATGGCTGTGGTGCAAAACGCCCTCACCAGCGGCAACAACGTTCAGATGATCGGCTTCGGCACCTTTGCGGTTGAAGAACGCGCCGCCCGCACCGGTCGCAACCCGGCCACCGGCAAGGAAATGAAGATTCCGGCCAAGAAAGTGGTCAAGTTCCGCGTCGGCAGCAAGCTGAAAGACGCCGTCGCCGGCGCGAAGAGCAAGCCGAAGAAGAAGTAATTCCCCAGGGGCGGACCGGCAGCGGTCCGCCCTCTTTGCCCCTCCCGCCCTCCCTCGGCTGCCTGCCGGGCCCCGTTCCATCCCTTCCGCAACAATCCGGCGCAACGCCCGCCGCCGCGCCGAGGCTTTCTCCCGAGCCGCCGCCGGGGCTAGAATGCAACTTCGATCGTTTTCCCTGGAAGACCGGCCATGATCCTCATCCTCGCCCCCAACACCCAGCCCGACAGCCCCGAATTCCGCCAGCTCGCCGCCCAGCTCGACGGGTTGCAGGGCATCACCTACCGCATCCACACCGAGCGCGGCGAGGAGCAGACCCTGACCGAAATCTACCTCATCGGCCACACCGCCGCCCTGTCCATGGAAGAAATGGAAAGCCTGCCCGGCGTCGAACGGGTGGTCAGGGTGTCGGAGGAATACCGCATCCTGGGCCGCCACAAGGACGACAACCGCCCCAGCCATTTCGAGTACAACGGCGTGCGTTTCGGCCAGGACAGCCTCAACGTCTTCGCCGGCCTGTGCGCCGTGGACGTTCCCGAGCACGTGGAGGCGATGATGAAGGCCCTGCGGGACAACGGCCAGGTCTGCACCCGCATGGGCGCCTACAAACCCCGCACCAGCCCCTACGCCTTCCAGGGCCACGGCAAGGCCTGCCTGCCCTGGGTCTTCGAGCTGGCGGGCAAATACGGCATCAAGGTCATCGCCATGGAAGTGACCCACGAGTCCCACGTCGACGAAATCCGCGAGGCCCTGCGCCAAACCGGCAACCCCACCGGCGTCATGCTGCAGATCGGCACCCGCAACACCCAGAACTTCGAGCTGCTGAAAATCGTCGGCCGGCAGCAGGAATTCCCGGTACTACTGAAGCGGGGCTTCGGCATCACCCTCAACGAATCCCTCAACGCCGCCGAGTACCTGGCCTCGGAGGGCAACCGCAAGGTGGTCTTCGGCCTGCGGGGGATGAAAACCAACATGGGGGACCCCCACCGCAACCTGGTGGATTTCGCCCACGTGCCCACCGTCAAGCGCCTCACCCGCATGCCGGTGTGCATCGACCCCTCCCACTCGGTGGGGGGCCGCTTCCGCGCCCCCGACGGGCTGCTGGAGGTGCAGCACGTCACCGCCCAGGGGGTCATCGCCGGCGCCAACATGATCCTGGTGGACTTCCATCCCCACCCGTCCAAGGCCCTGGTGGACGGCCCCCAGGCCCTGCTGCTGGAAGAGCTGCCGGGCTTCCTGGAAGACGTGCGCATCGCCCGGGAGGCCTACGAGAAGCGCGTCAAGCTGGCCCGACCCTAGGCCGTCGGCACGCCATGCCTGGCAGTATCTTTCGCCGCGGGGCCATCCTCCTGCTCGGGCTTTTCCTCGCGGGCTGCTCCAATGAATTCGCCTGGTCGGTCTCCAACGGCTTCAAGGCCATCCAGCTGTGCCTGGACGATGGCGGGCTGAAGCGCATGATCGACAACCGGGAATCGGGCTTCGTCGCCGAGTGCAAGGATGGCCGCATCGTGGAGGGGAGGACGGAATCCTCCCCACGGAACGCCCCCTAATCTTTTCCGCAAAGCGCCTGGGTAGCCTAGACTTAGGTGACAAAATTATTACAGAGCTTCCCGATGCACGCCCTATCCCCGGACTCCCTTGCCGCGTATTGGTCCCTCGACGAGGTTTCGACCAACATCATTGTGTTCTTCAACCTCCTGGGCGCCCTGCTATTGGGCCTGCTGGTCGGCTACGAACGGACCTTCCACGGCCGCGCCGCCGGCATGCGGACCTACGGCCTGGTCTGCATGGCCTCCGCCGCCCTGACGGTCATCGCCGGCTATCCCGGCTACTGGTTCGGCGGCCACGCCGGCATTCCTCCCAGCGCCGACGCCACCCGCGTCATCCAGGGCATCGTGACCGGCGTCGGCTTCCTCGGCGCCGGCGTCATCATGAAGGAGGGATTCACCATCAGCGGCTTGACCACCGCCGCTTCCATCTGGGCGTCGTCGGCCATCGGCGTGCTGGTCGGGGTCGGCTTCTACGCCGCCTCCATGCTCCTGACCCTGCTGTCGGTCCTGTGCATGATGTGGGTCTCCAAGCTGGAGGGGTGGCTGCCCTCCCACCAGGCGATCGCGGTCATGCTGCGCTTCCAGCCTGACTTCATGCCGCAGCGGGACACGCTAGTCTCGGTCATGGGCGAACTGGGCTACGACATGGCATGGGGATCCATTTCCATCCTCTATCAAAACGAGAAGCCCGAGTGGCACTTCGTGGCGGTCGCCCAAGGCAAGGACAAGGGCGCCCACCTGACGGACATCTCGCAGGTGCTTGCCAGCTACGAAGGCCTGGACAGCTACACCTTGTCCTACGCCCGCAACTGACCCCCCTCGCCGTTCCGGCGAGCCCGATTATCTCCGATTGAAATAGTCGGATATTGTGCTACAAAGCGGATATATCCCCTGATCCCAAGGAGGCCATCATGTCCGCCCACAACTCCCTTGTCGCCACCTATGCCACGCCGCGCCTGGCCGACGCCGACATCCACAAACTGCAACGGGCCGGCTTCGATCTCAACCATCTTTCGGCCATTGGCCGCCAGCACCTTGAAAGCCTCCCGGTGGCCGCCGGTTTCGATGCTCTCGACAGCGCCCTGTGCGAGTGCATCCCCGCCGATGTCCTAAGAGACTACGCCGCCGAAACAGACGCCGGGCGCACCATCCTGATCGCCCATGGCGACGCCGACGAAATCGACCGGCTCAGGCACATCGTCGCCGGCGGACAGCCGGAAAACTGGGACCGCAGCGCCGATTACGCCGTCTTTTACGGCTGCGGCGATTAGCCCAACAAAAAACCCGGCCGAGGCCGGGCTTTACGCTGCTGCGGAACGCGCTTGTCAGGCGTCGCGCATCATCATGTAGTACTGGATTTTCATGGTCGCCGCCGCGCCGGCCACGATGGACAGGAAAGCGATGAAGGACCCCAGGGACAGGGTGGAGACGCCGGTGATGCCCTGGCCGATGGTACAGCCCATGGCGGTGACGCCGCCGAAGCCCATCAGGGTCGCGCCGATGATATGGCGGAACATGTCCTGGGGGGAGGTGAAGCCTTCCCAGCGGAAGGACTTGGTGATCAGGGCGTAGACGAAGGAACCGATGCCGGTGCCGAAGACGGTGGCGATGCCGAAGGTGACCACGGTGTTGACGTCGGTCCAGTAGGCCCACAGGTCCATGGTGTAGGAGATGGGGGCGACGAAGGACATGGACTCGGCCAGATGGGAGTTGGTGCCGAAGAAGGTCATTTCCAGGGTATCCGGGTCCTCGCCGAAGCCGAGCTTGCCGGTGACGTACCAGCCGGCGGTGACGATGGCGCCGATCACCAGGCCCGCCAGGACGTTATCCCAGTGGCCACGGAATTCCTTGTCCTTGAAGCAGAAGATCAGGATGCCGCCGGCGATCACCGCGGTGATGGCCAGGTGCAGGGTCTTGTGGTCGAAACCGAAGAGGCCCTCGGCCAGATAGGGGATGGTCTGGCTGCCGCCGAAGTTGTGGGTCACGGCTTCGGCCTGCAGGTAGCCGACGCGGAAGGCGCCGAAAATGCCCTTCAGGGTCACCAGGGCGGAGTAGCCGAGGAACAGGAACACCACCACGGATTTCAGGTTGCCGCCGCCCACCCGCACCAGGGTCTTGTTGGCGCAGCCGGAGGCCAGGGTCATGCCGACGCCGAAGCACAGGCCGCCGACGATGTAGGCCAGCCAGGTGAAGTTGGGGGTGGTGTAGATGGTCTTGGTCAGGTCCAGGTAGCCCATCGCCACCATGGCGTTGGTGCCGATCATGGCCACGGCGATGGCCAGCAGCCAGGCCCGCATGCGGCCCCAGTCGCCCATGTTCACCACGTCGGACACCGCGCCCATGGTGCAGAAATTGGTCTTGTTGGCCACGAAACCCAGCACGAAGGCCAGGGCGAAGCCCAGCCAGACGACCAGGCTGGCGGGATTGCTCGCTGCTGCTTCCATTACTCTCCTCCTTTATATCCTCGTGATTTTTGAAACCGAGATGGGACCCATTCTACTGGACAACCCTTCTTCGCCTCAACCGAATTTATGCAAATAATCCAATAAAATTAGTGCGTTAGTACATAAGTACCAGTACCTACCCCCCATCCAGACCAGCCGGCGAAAAAGAACCGGTCCAAAACCTGTTATCCTAACGGCGGTCAACCACCCTGCGTCCAGCACCGGCTATGTATTGCGATTTTTTCGGCCTCAGCGCGCCGCCCTTCAAGATCACCCCCAACCTGGACCTTTTCTACGCCGGCGGCAAACGGGGCGCCATCCTCGACGCCCTGCTCTATGCCGTCACCAGCAACGAGGGCATCGTCAAGGTGGTGGGCGAGGTCGGCAGCGGCAAGACCATGCTGTGCCGGATGCTGGAAAGCAGGCTGCCGGAAACGGTGGAAACCATCTACATCGCCACCCCCAGCCTGTCCCGGGACGAGATTCTCTACGCCATCGCCGACGAGCTCGGCCTGGACCTCCACGAACTCCGCGCCGCCCAGGCCCTGCGCCGGCTCCAGGAGCACCTCATCGGCAAGTACGCCCAGGGGCGGCAGGTGGTGGTGTTCATCGACGAGGCCCAGGCCATGCCCCTGGACACCCTGGAGGAAATCCGCCTTCTCTCCAACCTGGAAACCGGCACCCACAAACTGCTGCAGATGATCCTCTTCGGCCAGCCGGAACTGGACCTGCACCTGCGGCAGTCCCAAATCCGCCAGCTGCGGGAGCGCATCACCCACAGCTTCGATCTCGCCCCCCTCGCCGCCCCGGAAATCCGCGATTACCTGATGTTCCGCCTGCGCGCCGTGGGCTACCGGGGACCCGATATCTTCTCCGAGGCGGCGATCGGGCTCATCGCCCGAGCCTCGGCCGGACTCATCCGGCGGGCCAACATCCTCGCCGACAAGGCCCTCCTCGCCGCCTTCGCCGACAATTCCCACGAAATCAGGAAAGACCATGCCCAGGCGGCCATCCGCGACAGCGGCCTGAAACCGGGACGGCCCTGGAAAAAAGTCCTCCTCGCCGCCGCGGCCCTCGCCGGGCTGCTGGCCGCCAGCGCAGCCGCCTTCAACGCGTTCCACGCGCCGGCAAAAATCGCCCCACCCCCGCCCCGCCCCGCCCCGGCGCCGAAAACCGAAACCGCGCCGCCCCAGCCGCGGACGTTGCTGGAAAAACGCCTCGCCGCGACAAAAAAATGGCTGGCGGAAGAAGACGCCGGCCACTACACCCTCCAGGCAATAGCCACCACCAACGGCAGCCAGGAATTCCTGGAACGCTCCATCCAGGAACTGGGCCGCGTCAGCGGCGAGGACGACGTCTACATCTATCCCACCTTGATTCAGAAGAAATCCGGCTTCAGCCTCGCCTACGGCAACTTCGGCAGCCGCGCCCAGGCCCGCGAGGCCCTTTCCCGACTCCCCGCCGCCATCCAGGCCAAGCATCCTCTGCTGCGCAGCGTGGGCGGGATACGCGCCGAACAAAAAACCCTCCCCGAGGGCCGTTCCCAATAATCCTGCCAAGCCACTTCACAAACACCCGCTACATGCCTAAGGCATAAAAAGAATTATCGCCTGCCGCGGTATTCCCTTTCCCCACGCGTTTCCCCTATACTGCGAAGGTAATGAAAAGCCCATTTGCACTACGCTTTCTTTCGCCAGCCGCCCTGCTTCTTCTCGCCGGATGCAGCGCCCAGCCTGTTACCCCGTCTCCCGCCCACCTCACCGAGAAACCCGCTCCCCAGGGGGAGATTCCGCCCCCCGTGCAGCAGAGCGTCATTCTGCCTCCGCCCAAAGCGGCGCCGAAGGTGGAAACCTACAGCGTGGTGGTCAACGACGTGCCGGTGCGGGAGCTGCTCTTCGCCCTGGCCCGGGACGCGAAACTGAACGTGGACATCCACCCGGGCATCGAGGGCAACGTCACCCTCAACGCCCTGGACCAGACCCTGCCCCAGCTCCTCAGCCGCATCGCCAAGCAGGTGGACATGCGCTACGAGCTGGACGGCCCCAACCTAGCGGTCATGCCGGACACGCCCTACCTCAAGCAATACCGCATCGACTACCTCAACATGTCCCGGGACGTGACCAGCAACGTCAGCATCGCCACCCAGATCGCCACCTCCGGCACCGGCAATGTCACCTCCGCCACCGGCGCCTCCGGCGCGGCGGGGATGGGGACAGCCGCTGGCGGCGTGGGTGGCGCCGGCGGCCGGCTGTCCAACAACTCCTCCACCTCGGTCACCAACACCTCCAACAACCGCTTCTGGGAGACCCTGGTGCAGAACGTGCAGGACCTCCTGCGGGAAACCGACAAGCTCCTGCCGGCGGGCAGCAGCGAAACCACGGTGGAGCAGACCAGCCTCCAGTCCACCACCGGCACCGGCGCCATCGCCAGCGGCGCCAAGAACTCAACGCCCTCCCTGGCCACCAGCCCCAACCCGGCCACCCTGCAATCCAACAACGCCGTGGTGACGCGCCGCTCCACCTACCGCGAGGCCGCCTCCGTCATCGCCAACCCGGAGAACGGCGTCCTCGCCGTGCGCGCCACCGCCCGCCAGCATGAAAAGGTGCAGGAATTCCTCGACCAGGTGATGGCTTCCGCCCGCCGCCAGGTGATGATCGAGGCCACGGTGGTGGAAGTGGAGCTGTCCGACCAATACCAGCAGGGCATCAACTGGAACCTGGCCAGCCTGGGCAGCAAGGGCTGGAAAATCGCCAACAACGCCGGCACCAGCATCAACACCATCGCGGCGGGCACCGCCAGCACCAGCACGGTCAACACCAGCCCCTTCTCCGTCGGCTACCTCAACACCACCTCCAAGCTCGGCTCCATCGCCGCCGCCGTGTCGCTGCTGGAGAATTTCGGCAGGCTGAAGGTGCTGTCGAGCCCGAAAATCAGCGTCCTCAACAACCAGACCGCCATGCTCAAGGTGGTGGAGAACAAGGTCTACTTCACCATCACCGCCCAGCAGTCCGCCGCCACCGCCACCAGCGGCGCCCTGGCCACCTACACCACCGAGGCCCGCACCGTGCCGGTGGGCTTCGTCATGAGCGTGACCCCCCAGGTCTCCAACACGGGCGAAATCACCCTCAACGTCCGCCCCACGGTGTCGCGCATTTCCGGCTGGGTTTCCGACCCCGGCCTGGCCCTCAACACCCAGAACCAGAGCACCATCAAGATCAACAGCGACTGCACCACCGGCCCCCAGAGCGGCCAGGTGCAAAGCTGCATCCCCGTCATCCAGGCCAAGGAGATGGAATCGGTGCTGCGCCTTGAAGACCGCCAGATCGCCATCATGGGCGGCCTGATGGAGGACGGCATCACCCACAAGGACAACGCCGTGCCGGGCCTGGCGAGCATCCCCCTGCTGGGGGAAGCGTTCAAGAACCGGGACGAGACCACCACCCAGAAGGAACTGGTCATCTTCCTCCGCCCCACCATCATCAAGGAACCGGGATTGGACGGGGACTACAGCGAAACGGGCATCAGCCTGCCGGACCGGGATTTCTTCAAGCCGACGCTGCGCAAGGAGGTCTCCGCCAGCGGTGAAGGAGCGCGGCCATGAGCCTTCTCATGGACGCCCTGAAAAAGGCCGAACAAGGCAAACACCCCGCGGAGCCCGCCGCAACAGCGCCCGCGCCGGAGCCTTCCGCCGACGACGGCGGGAGCTTCCCCTCCCTGGACCTCGCCGCCCCGCTCCCCGAACCGCCTGCCGCGCCGTCCCTGGCGCAGGAACCCCCGAGCGCCCAAGCGGCGGAACCCGGCTCCGCGCCGATGGAACTGTCCCTGGAACCCGCGCCGCGACCGGCGCCGCCCAAGGCCGACTTCGCGGCAGCCGCCCCGCCCGCGCGCCCCGAATCGCAACCCGAACCGCCCAAGCCGGAAGCGAAACCCGAAGCGGCGGCAAGCCCGCCGCCGCGCCCCAGCCCCACGCCCTCCCGGCCAGCCGCCACGCCGCAGCAATCGGCCCGCAACGTGTTCGCCGCCAAAACGGGCGCCGCCGGGAAGCGCGCCGCCCTCGGCCCCTCCCGCCTCATTGTCATCGGCGTCGCCGCCGCCGGGCTCCTGAGCGCCCTGGGAGGCGGCATTTACCTTTACCGCGAATTGAACCCGCAACCCCTGGTCATCCCCCTGAACCCGGCGCCCCTTCCCCGGCCCGCCCCGCAGACGCCGTCGCCCCCGCAGCTGCCCGCGGAACCGGCGAACGAAGCGCCCCCCGCAACGGAATCCCCCGCGGCCCCCGCCCCGCCGCCCCACCGCGAACCGGCCAGCGCCGAGCCCGCCCCGCCACAGGATACGGCCGCCATTCGCATCCAGCACGGCGCCTCCACGGCGCAGGTCAACCCGGCCCTTTCCCGCGCTTACCAGGCCCTGCTGGCCGGCGACCTGAATCAGGCCCAGGAGGAATACCGCAAGATTCTGCGCGGCGACCGCAACAGCCGGGATGCCCTGCTGGGGATGGCGGTCATTCATGAGCGCCGTGGTGACGCCGAAACGGCCGCCGGCATTTACAGCCGCCTGCTGGAACTGGACCCCAACGACGGCACCGCCCAGGCCCGCCTGACCGCCCTGGGCGCCTCCACCGACCCGGTGCGCGGCGAAAGCCGCCTCAAGACCCTGCTCGCCCAGCAGCCCGATTCGGACACGCTGCGATTCGCCCTCGGCAACCTCTACGCCGCCCAGGCCCGCTGGCCCGAGGCGCAGGAGGCCTATTTCCACGCCTTCCAGAAACAGCCCGGCAACCCCGACTACCTCTACAACCTGGCGGTGAGCCTGGACCACCTGGGCCAGAACAAGCTGGCGCTGGACTACTACCGCCGCGCCCTCGCCGCCGCCGGCCGTCCCCATGCCTTCGCCGCCGACGCGGTGAAAACCCGCATCGGCGCCCTGGAACAGGCCCTCGGCCAGGATTCCGCCGCCCCGCGGCAGTAAGGCGGATCATGGCGATACGCAAACCCCTCGGCGAACTCCTGGTCGAGAAAGGCCTGATCACCGAGGACCAGATCCGCATCGCCCTGGTGGAGCAGAAGAAGTCCAACCTCCCCCTGGGCAAGCTGCTGGTCAACCTGGGCTTCGTCACCGAGGCCACCATCCGCGACGCCCTGTCGGAGAATCTTGGCCAGAGCAGCGTCGACCTGTCCAACACGGTCCTCAGCGCCGATCTGCTGAAGCGGGTTCCCCTCGACCTGGCGCGGCGCCACAAGACCATCCCCATCGCCTTCGACGACGCCACCCAGACCCTGACCGTGGCCATGGCGGACACCTTCAACATCGTCGCCATCGACCAGATACGCGCCGCCCTCGGCAGCGCCGTGCACCTCAACCCGGTGCTGGCCGGGGAAGCGGACATCGCCCGCGCCATCGGCCAGTTCTACGCCTACGAGATGTCCATCGACGGCATCCTGCACGAGATCGAGACCGGGGAGATCGACTACCAGAGCCTCCAGTCGGAGAGCGACGAATACAGCCAGCCGGTGGTGCGCCTGGTCAACGCCCTGCTCACCGACGCCGTGCAGAAAGGCGCCTCGGACATCCACTTCGAGCCCGAGGTGGGCTTCCTCCGCATCCGCTACCGCATCGACGGCGTGCTGCGCCAGGTACGCAGCCTGCACAAGAAATACTGGCCGGCGATCCTGGTACGGCTGAAGGTGATTTCCGGCATGAATATCGCCGAAATCCGCGCTCCCCAGGACGGCCGCATTTCCCTCACCCTGATGGGCCGCCCCATCGACTTCCGGGTGGCGTCCCAGCCCACCACCCACGGCGAGAACATCGTCCTGCGCATCCTGGACCGGCAGAAGGGCATCGTCCCCCTCGACCGGCTCGGCCTCTCGCCCCGCAACCTGGCCCTGCTCAAGCTGATGCTGGCCCGTCCCGAGGGCATCATCCTGGTGACCGGCCCCACCGGCAGCGGCAAGACCACGACCCTGTATTCCATCCTCAACCACATCAACACCGAAGCGGTCAACATCATGACCCTGGAAGACCCGGTGGAATACCCCATGGCCATGATCCGCCAGACCTCGGTCAACGAGGCGGCGAAGCTGGATTTCGCCAACGGCATCCGCTCCATGATGCGCCAGGACCCGGACATCATCCTGGTGGGCGAAATCCGCGACGAGGGCACCGCCGAAATGGCCTTCCGCGCCGCCATGACCGGCCACCAGGTGTACTCCACCCTCCACACCAACTCGGCCATCGACGCCGTTCCCCGCCTGCAGGATATCGGCGTGCTGCCGGACATCATGGCCGGCAACATCATCGGCATCGTCGCCCAGCGCCTGGTGCGCAAGCTGTGCGCCCATTGCCGCCAGCCCTACGAGGCGGACCCCATCGAGATGAAGCTGCTGGGGCTGGACGAGGGCGCGCACCCGCCCACCCTCCACCGCGCCGCCGGCTGCGAGAAGTGCGACTACCAGGGCTTCAAGGGCCGCACCAACATCATGGAACTGCTCAAGCTGGACCCGGAGCTGGACGAACTCATCGCCCGCCGCGCCACCCGCCTGGAAATCCGCAAGCTAGCCCTCTCCAAGGGCTTCCAGCCCATCATCGAGGATGCCGCCGCGCGGGTCCTCGATGGCACCACCAGCCTGGAGGAGATTTCCCGGGTGGTGGACCTCACCGAGCGGGTGCGACCGTGACCCTGTTCCTCTACAAGGCGGTGGACGCCGAGGGCAAGGTGGTGCGGGGTCAGCTCGACGCCGCCAACGATGCCGACCTGGACCTGCGCCTGGAACGCCTCGGCCTGGAGCTGATCGACGTCCGGGAACAGTCCGCCGAGGCCTTCCCCCTCATCAAGCGCAAGGTGAAGCGGCAGGACCTGATCACCTTCTGCTTCCATCTGGAACAGCTCACCCGCGCCGGCGTCCCCCTGCTGGAAGGCTTGACGGACCTGCGCGACAGCCTCGACCATCCCCAGTTCCGCCAGACCATCGGCAACATCCTGGACGAGGTGGAAGGGGGCAAGATGCTGTCCGAGGCCCTCGCCATGCACCCGGCGGTATTCGACAGCCTGTTCGTCAACCTGGTCAAGGCGGGCGAACAGTCGGGCCGCCTGCCGGAAATCTTCGGCCGCCTCACCGAATCCCTCAAATGGCAGGACGAAATGATCGCCCAGGCGAAAAAGGCGGTGATGTACCCCGCCTTCGTCGGCGTGGTGGTCACCGGGGTGCTGTTCTTCATGATGATCTACCTGGTGCCGCAGCTGGTGAGCTTCATGAAGAACATGGGCCAGGAACTGCCCCTCCACACCCGGGTCCTGATCGCGGTCTCCAATTTCTTCGTCCACTTCTGGTATGGCGTGCTGATGACGCCCCTCGCCGCCTTCGCCGCCGTCAAGATCGCCGCCCGGCGCTCCCCCGCCTTCCGCTACCGCCTCGACGGCCTCAAGCTGCGCCTGTGGCTGGTGGGACCGATCCTGAAGAAGATCACCCTCGCCCGCTTCGCCAGCTTTCTCGGCCTGCTCTACAACTCCGGCATCTCCATGCTGCAGGCGCTGAAAATCTGCGAGGGCATCGCCAACAACGCCGTCATCGCCGGCGGCATCGAGCAGGCCGGGCGCCAGATCGGCGAGGGCCAGGGCATCACGGCCAGCTTCCAGAACACCGGCCTGTTCCCCCCCCTGGTGATCCGCATGTTCAAGGTGGGCGAAACCACCGGCGCCCTGGACACCGCCCTGGCCAACGTCAGCTATTTCTACGACCGGGACGTGAAGGAATCCATCGGCCGCCTGCAGACCCTGATCGAACCGGCCCTGACGGTGATCCTCGGCCTCCTCATGGGCTGGATCATGCTCTCCGTCCTCGGCCCGATCTACGACACCATCAGCAAGCTCAAGACGTGACGGCCATGGTCAGCAAGCTGCTCGTCTACCACAACGGCAAAACCACCGCCGTCTCCACCTGGCACAGGGGACGGCTGGCCGGGCGGCGGGTGTTCGAGCCCGGCGCCGAGGGTTATGCCGCCTTTTCCGCCTTCCTCGGCCAGCACCCGGACATTCCCCTCTATTTCCTGGCGGACGTGATCGAGGAAGACTTCCACCTCGAAACCATCCCCCACTTGTGGGGCAGTTCCCGCAAGGCCCTGATCAACCGCAAGCTGACTCAGCATTTCCGCGCCGACAGCTACCGCCACGTGGAGACGCAGGGGCGCGAAAGCGAAGGCCGCAAGGACGACCGCCTGCTGCTCTCCGCCCTCACCGGCGACGAGAACCTGAAACCCTGGCTCGACGCCGCCCTGGAACACAAAACCCCGTTGGCGGGGCTGTACTCGGTGCCCCTCCTCAGCCAGGCCCTGACACGGAAACTGGGACTGGCCCACCTGCCGCACCTGCTGCTGGTGACCCGCCAGGAATCCGGCGCCCTGCGCCAAAGCTACTTCCACGGCGGCCACCTCAAGTTCAGCCGCCTCACCTACGCCAACGCCGTGGGCCTGGACCCGTTGCCCGCCATGGTCAACGAGGAAAGCGCCAAGATCCAGCAGTACCTCAACAACACCCGCCTCCTGCCCCGGGACGAGCCGCTGCATGTCCATTTTCTGGGCGACGCCGCCGAACGGCGCGCGTTGGAGGGGAAATGCGCCGCCACCCCCCTGCTCCAGTTCACCTTCCACGACCTGGCGGAAACCGGCGCCCGGTTCCACTATCCCCTTCCTGCCGGGCAACCGGCTTCCGAAGCCCTGTTCCTGCAACTCCTGGCCCGGCAGCGGGTGGCCAACCACTACGCCCGGCGGCACGAAACCTATTTCTGGCGCTTCAATCTCGCCGCCCGGATCATGCGGCAATCGGGCATCGCCATGGTCTGCCTGGGGGCCCTGTCCGCCGTCTACAACGTGGGGATGATGCTGAAGCTCGACCAGCAGACCGATGCCGTGGGCGCCCAAATCAAGGCCGTGGAGGAAGAAACCCGCGCCATCCGCGCCACCTTCCCCCCCTTGCCCGCCACGCCCGACGCCATGAAAGCCGCGGTCGAGGCGAGCAGTTTCGTCCGCGGCCATTTCTACTCGCCGGAACCCCTGCTGGCGCTGATCGGACAGCCCCTGGCCGGCCGGCCCGACATCCAGCTCAACCGCGTCGACTGGTGGCTGGCGCCAACCCCCGACCTCGCGCCGGACAAGAATGCCCCCCGAAGCGGGCCGGCCGACGCGCAAGCCCCTCCCGCCGCGGATAACCTCTACCAGATCGCGCTGCTGGAAGGGGAAGTCAAACCCTTCACCACCCTCGGCAACGCCAACGCCGCCGTCGAATCCCTCGGCGCCGCCCTGGGCGGCATCCCCGGCATGAAGGTCGTCCCCGTCTCCCTGCCGCTGGCATCCGGCTCCCAAACCCAGCTGCGCGGAACCACCGACGCCGCCGGGACGGCATCGGCCTCCTTTACCCTGAAGCTGGTCTATCGCCCGGAGGCTCCATGAGCGGATTCAATCTTTCCCCCGCCGACATGGAAAACCTCAAGCGCCTGCGCATCCCCTTCCTGCTGCTGGCGCTCAGCATCGGCACCGGCCTCGGGCTGGATTACGGCAGCGGCAAACTGCGGCAAGGGGCGGAAGCCCAATTGGCCGCCACCCAGCAAAAGCTCGCCCTGGACCGCAACCACCGCCAACAGGCCCTGAGCGAGCAGGCGGAAATCCGCCAGTACCTGCCCCCTTACCAGCGCCTGGTGGCCGATGGCCTCATCGGCGGCGCCCAGCGCTTCGAGATCATCGACATCCTCGGCCAAATTCGCGCCCAGCGCCTGCTCTACCCCATCGAGTACAGCATCGACGCCCCCCGCCCCTACGCCATTCCCTCCGTCCCTGGCGACGGCGGCCTGCAAATCCTGTCCACGCCCGTTTCCCTGCGCCTCTCCCTCCTCCACGAAGGCGACCTGGCCGTCCTGCTCCGGAACGTGAGGGAGGAACTCAGCGGCATGGCCAACATCACCCGTTGCGAGATCAGCCGCAGGGACGAACAAAACACCGCTCCCGTCCTGAAGGAAAACCTGACGGCGGAATGTCGGCTCGACTGGATTTCCCTCGACGCGCCGCCGGTGCCGGCCGGCAACCGATGACCATGGTGAAGCCATGAAAGCGCCCCTCCTCCTGTTCTTCTGCCTGGCCGCGTCCGCCCCTTCCCTGGCGGACGACGGCCTGGGGCGCCTGTTCTACACTCCCCAGGAACGGGCCCTGATGAACAGCCAGCGCGACAAGAACGCCGGCATGCTCACGGGGGGAGAAACCCTCAGCGTCAACGGTCTCGTCGTGCGCAGCAGCGGCAAGAGCACGGTCTGGCTGAACGGCGTTCCCAGCCACGAAAACCAGCCTCCCGCCGACGTCGCCATCACCCGCCGCCAGGGACCTCAAGGAAAAGTGCAATTGCATCTGCCCGCCAGCGGCAGGGACGTGGAATTGCAGGTAGGCCAAACCATCGACGCCGCTTCCGGCAAAGTACGGGATGCCTATGACCGTCCGTCCAAGCCCGCGGAATAGCCCCGCCAGCCAGCGCGGCGCGGCCCTGCTGGTGATTCTCGCCATACTGGGCATTGCTGTCGGCGCCCTGCTGTTCGGGCTGTACAAAAGCTCCTCCGTCAGCACCCAGCGGCAGGAAATCACTTCCCAGGCCCTGGCCCAAGCCAAGGACGCCTTGCTCGGCTACGCCATGGGCGGCGAGGACGGAGGCACCCCAGCCCGCCCCGGCAGCTTTCCCTGCCCTGACACCAACAACGACGGCTCGGCGGAACCCTCTTGCAGCGATGGCGCCATCGGTCGGCTGCCGTGGAAAACCCTGAAAATCCCCGAACTCTTCGACGGCAGCGGGGCGCCGCTGTGGTATGCGCTGTCGGGCAGCTTCCGCTCCACCACCAGCATCATCAACAGCGACTCCAAAGGCACCTTGCAGGTTCGGGCCGCGGACGGCGCCACTCTCGTCACCCCCCTCGGTTCCGAGGCCGTCGCCATCCTGTTCGCCCCGGGCCCGCCACTCGCCGGCCAATCCCGGGCCACAGCCGCCGAACAGATCACCGCCTCCAACTATCTGGATGCCGTGGGCGCCATCAGCAACGCCACCGGCGCGCCCCTGCCCAGCAATTGCAGCGTCACCAACCAGGGGACCGCCACGCTCACCAACTGCCCGACCTTCATCGCCGGCGATACGTCTTCGAGCTTCAACGACCAGCTGCTGGTCGTCACGGGCAAGGATTTCATGCCCGCCATCGAGAAACGGGCCGCCAAGGTCATGGAAACCGCCCTCAGCGCTTATTTCACCACCTGCGGCTTTTACCCCCGCCCGGCGAATTTCGCCAACGCCGACTGCCTGCCCGGCGGCAACACCAACAATTGCCTGCCCAGCGCCACGCAGCTCCAGGGCCGCTTTCCCTACTATGCCAAGCCCAACCTCACCGACACCACCATCACCGTGGATTGGGTCGGCCTGCCCAACTGGTTTCTGGCCAACCGCTGGGACCGGGTGGCCTACTATGCCGTCGGCGCCGGCTTCGTGGCGAATGCCGCCAGCCAGGCCTGCCCGGGCAACTGCCTGACGGTGGATGCCGACAGCAGCGTGCGGCGGCTGTTCTTCATGCCCGGCGTGCCCGCCGGCAACGCCAACGGCCGTCCCTCCACCGTGCTGACGGAGTACCTGGAGAATGCCGAAAACACCAACCTGGATACCGTCTTCGCCACGCCGACCGGCAACGCCAACGATCTGCTATTTCAGCTTCCCCGCCCCGGCAAGATAGCGGACACCTCCACCTACGCCCCGGCCAATCCCAACCCGGCCTGTGCCGGCGCCACCTCCTCGCCGGCCACGGACCTTGGCCAAGCCATCCTCGACGCCCTCGGGCTTTCCTCCCCCCCCGGCGACACAGGCCAGACCAGTGTCACCTTGGCAGACGGCACAGTGGTCTCCACGGGCGGTTGGGGAACCATCACCGTCACCAACCAAGGGGTCGGCGTCGATACCATCGGAAACCCCGCTCTCACCATCATCGAGGCTCTGAACCTCACATTCCCGGACACCCGCAACAAGCTGGCCCTCTACCTCAACAAACTCAACAGCAACGAACTGGCCACCGTGATTTTCTACAACGGCAGCACCCTGCTGGGATCGACCCTGGTCCGGGGCTGTTCCAATTCGGGCTCCATATTCAATAACATCAGCTTGCCTGGAAGCCCCGACTTCACCAGCATCTGGATTTGGCCCCAATCCCTTGGTGGTATCTACATCCAAGGCGTCCAGGCCTGTGCCGGCACGGGGGACTGTTCCATTACCGGCACGGGGGCGACGGTATGCGCCTGGCCCTGACCAAGGAAATGAGGTTTAAAAAGTCATGACAAAGCAAACAGGCTTCACCCTTCTTGAAATGGCCGTGGCGCTGGTCATCATCGGCCTCCTCCTGGCGGGCATGCTGCTCCCCCTCTCCGCCCAGGTGGACGACCGGAAAAACAAGGAAACGAAAGCCATGCTCGACGAAATCAACCAGGCCTTGCTCGGTTTCGCCATTTCCAAGGGCTATCTTCCCTGCCCCGCCGTTTCAGCCGCCAACGGCGCCGAGGACCGAACCGGCACAGCCTGCAACAAGCAAGTCGGCGTCATTCCCTGGGCCACCCTGGGGGTCAGCCAGACCGACAGTTGGGGGCGGCTGTTCCGCTACAGCGTGAACGCCGCTTATACCGATTCTGGCGTCGGCACCAAATTCACCCTGACTTCCACCTCCAATCTCAGAGTGCTCAACGCCACCGCCGGTACCGCCATCGCCACCGCCGTGCCGGCGGTGATCCTGTCCCACGGCAAGAACGGCTACGGCGCGTACTTGCCGGACGGCGCGCAAATCCCGAGCACGGGAGCGGGAACGGACGAATCCACCAACATCAGCGCCACCACCGACTTCGTCAGCCATGACTTCACCCCCGACTTCGACGACCTCGTGGCCTGGCTGTCGCCCAACACCCTCAACAACCGCATGGTTGCGGCAGGAAAACTCCCCTGATAGAACAACGTCATACGCAAAAATCACCTTGAGACCATAGGTACATTCACTTATACTTGAAGTAGAAAAATAATACGCTGCGAAGCGGTCCTCCCCTGAGAGAGAAAGGCTGAACCATGAAATCCGCGCAAAAAGGCTTTACCCTGATCGAAATCGCCATCGTGCTGGTCATCATCGGTCTCTTGCTGGGCGGGGTGCTGAAGGGGCAGGAGATGATCAACAGCGCCAAGGTCAAGGCCCTGGCGCAGGAAATGCGCGGCGTCGCCACCATGGTCTATGCCTACCAGGACAAGTTCCGCGCCATTCCCGGCGACGATAAGCAGGCCAACAAGCACGTCGGCGCCACCGCCACCACCCAGGAAGGCAACGGCGACGCCAAGATCACCGTCGCCGCGGCGGCGGACTGGATCGGCGCCGCCACCCCGGTCAACACCAACGAGGCCAGCCTGTTCTGGGTCCACGTTCGTCTCGCGGGCCTAGCCACCGGCTTGGCCACCAACGGCCAGCAAACCAACGCCGTGGGCGGCAACCTGGGCATCACCAGCACCTACCCCCTCGGCACCTATACAGGCCATAGCGCTGGCACCTATTATGTCTGCTCCAGCGGCATCGACGGCAAACTGGCCAACCAGTTGGATGTCACCATGGACGACGGTTCGGCCATGACCGGCTCCATGGTCGCGGGCACCGACGCGGCCCCCACCACCGCCCTTACCGCCGAACCCGTTGCGGGCACGACCTATACCGTGTGCTGGTCGATGTAAGCCGCGCATAATCCCCAAGGGGCCTGCGGGCCCCTTTTTTATCGCTGCGCGAGCCTCCAGCGTCCTGTGCTAGTATTCAGCTTGTAACTTGGACAGCTCCGCCGATATACCATGCCCCTTCTCGCCGAACGCCCCGCCAAACGCCCCACGGTTGCCATCTCGACACTGCTGTTGTGCTGCTGGGCCTTGCTGGGCGCCACTTCCGACACAGCGGGCAATCTCAACGGCCGTCCCGAGGTGGAAGGCTTCATCGATGAGATGGTGAACAAGCACGAATTTCGCCGCGGCGACCTGGAACTCCTCTTCGGCCACGCCCAATTGCTGCCGAAGGTGGTCAAGGCCATGTCCGCCCCTGTCGCCAGCCCCCGGCCCTGGTACCAGTACCGGCCCAATTTCCTCAACAGCCGCCGCATCGGCGGCGGCGTGGAGTTCTGGCGCGACAACAGCGAGGCCCTGAAGCAGGCCAAGGGCACCTACGGCGTGCCGGAGGAAGTGGTCACCGCCATCATCGGCGTGGAAACCCGCTACGGCGCCGTCACCGGCTCCTACCGGCTGCTCGACTCCCTCTCCACCCTGGCTTTCGATTATCCCCGCCGGGCGGACTTCTTCCGCCAGGAACTGGAGAATTTCCTGCTGCTGGCCCGAAACGAGAAGATGGACCCCCTATCCCTGCGCGGCTCCTATGCCGGGGCCATGGGCATCCCCCAGTTCATGCCGGGCAGCTTCCTGCGCTATGCGGTGGATTTCGACGGCGACGGCCGCCGCAATCTCTGGGGCAGCGACGCCGACGCCATCGGCAGCGTCGCCAATTACCTCCAGCAGTACGGCTGGCAGCCCGGCGGCCCGGTGGCGGTGCCAGCTTCCGTGGATGGCGCCGGCTATCAAGCGGTGCTGGCTGACGGCGCCAAGCCGCAGCGGACCGTGGGCGAGCTCAAGAAACTGGGCATCGCCCCCCTCGAACCGGTGGCGGACAGCCAGCCCGCCGCCCTCATCGCCCTGGAAAACCGCGACGG
>JAJZVC010000052.1 GCA_021845865.1 Pseudomonadota bacterium
CGAGGATGCCCTGCGCAACGCCGACTCCATGAACGACCTGCGCCTGAAGATCAAGCTCCAGGGCAAGGAATCGAAGGAGAAGGACATCATGTCCGGCATCGACCACCTGGACATCGTGTAGAACGGCTCCCCCTCCCTCCCGCCGCGGTCGCCACGAAGTGGCGGGCCCCCGGCGAGGATATCCGAAGGGGTATCCCGTTTCGGGACACCCCTTGCGGGTGCTGAGACTTCCACATGCCCAACCTCGCCGCCCTGCTCCAGCAGCATCTCGCCACCCCGGACAAGGTGCTCTACCGCCAATGGCGGGATGGCGCCTGGCGGGACCACACCGCCGGCGACATCGCCGCCCTGGCCGGGCGCTGGCAGCGGGCTTTCCGCGGCCACGGCCTGAATCCCGGCGACCGGGTGGCCATTGCGCTGAAGAACGGCATGGACTGGTGGGCGGTGGACTTGGCGGCCCAGGGGCTCGGCCTGGTGACGGTGCCCCTTTACCCGGACGACAACGCCGAGAACTGGGCCTGGATCCTGGCCGATTCCGGCAGCCGCCTGCTGGTGACGGAAAACGCCCGCCTGCTGCCGGCCTTGGCCGGGCTGATGACCGAGCCACCGACGGTGGTATGTCTGCAGGAGAACGCCCCGCCCCCCGCGCTCCCCGCCAGGGGGTGGCTGCCGGACCAGGGGGAATTCACCGTCGCCGACCTTCCCGCCGCCAGCCTCGCCACCCTGGTCTACACCTCCGGCACCACCGGCCGCCCCAAGGGGGTGATGCTGTCCCACGGCAACATCCTGGCCAACGTGGACGCGGTATTGGAGGTGGTCACCCTGAACGACGACCTGCTGATTTCCATCCTCCCCCTGGCCCACATGTTCGAACGCACTTGCGGCTACTACGCGCCGCTGAAGGCCGGGGTGCCGGTGGCGGCCATGCGCTCCATCAACCAGCTGGCGGAAGACTTGGCGGAGCTCCGCCCCACGGTGATGATCGCCGTGCCCCGGGTGTTCGAGCGCTTCCTCAAGCGCATCGAGCAGGCCCTGGCCCGCTCGCCCCTCAAGCTGGTCCTGTTCCGCCTCACCGTGGCCGTCGGCTGGCGCCGCTTCCAGGGCCGGGCCTCCCTTCCCGAACGGGCGCTCCATCCGCTGTTGCGGCGCCTGGTGGCCCGTCCCCTGCTGCAGCGGCTGGGGGGCCGCCTGCGCCTGCCGGTGGTGGGCGGCGCGCCGGTGGAACTGCGCATCGCCAAGACATTCATCGGCCTGGGGCTCAACCTGATCCACGGCTACGGCCTCACCGAGGCCTCGCCGGTGGTGGCCGCCAACCGGGAGGGGGACAACGACCCCGCCACCGTGGGCCGGCCCGTGAAAGGCGTGGAAGTGAAGGTGAACGACGCCCATGAACTGCTGGTGCGGGGGCCGTCGGTGATGCAGGGCTACTGGAACCGCCCCGACGCCACCGCCGCCGCCATCGGCCCCGAGGGCTGGCTCAACACCGGCGACCAGGCGGACCTCCGCGACGGCCGCATCGCCATCAAGGGCCGGACCAAGGACATCCTGGTCCTGTCCAACGGCGAGAAGCTCCCGCCCGCCGACCTGGAAACCGCCGTCCTCGACGATCCGGTGTTCGAGCAGGTGATGGCGGTAGGCGAAGGCCGTCCCTATCTGATTCTGCTGGCGGTAAGCCGGGAGCCCGACGAGAAGGTCCTGCTCAAGCGGGCCAACGCCCAGCTGCGCCACTTTCCCCGCCATGTGCGGGTGCGGCGGGTGCTGTCCCTCAGGGAACCGTGGACGGTGGACAACGGCCTCCTCACGCCCACCTTGAAAGTGAAGCGGGCGGAGCTTCTCAAGCGCTTCCGGGAAGAGATCGAGGAAACTTACCGGCAGGGAATCAGAACGGTTTGACCGTCACCAGGATCACCACCGCCGTCAGGATCAGCACCGGCAATTCGTTGAACCAGCGGTAGAAGACGTGAGAGCGGGTATTGCGGTTGGCGGCGAAGTCCTTCACCAGCCTGCCGCAGTACAGGTGGTAAGCCACCAGGACGGCCACCAGGGCCAGCTTGGCGTGGAGCCAGCCGCCGTGGAAGCCCCACCCCAGCCACAGCCAGGTGCCGAAGACCAGGGCCAGGACCCCGAGGGGGGTCATGAAACGGTAGAGCTTATGTTCCATCAGCTTGAGGCGGGCGATTTCCGCCGGCTCCATGGCCATGGCGTGGTTGACGAAAAGACGGGGCAGGTAGAACAGCCCGGCGAACCAGGACACCACGAACACGATATGAAACGCCTTGACCCACAGCACGGTACAATCCCTTTCCTTGCAATGCCGCCGACTATACCCCAATGCCCGCCGAAGAGAAAAGCGCCGCCCCCTGGCGGCAGCGCCTGAAAAAATACCGCCCGGACTGGCTCACCCTGGTTCTGCTGGGCTTGATCGCCTACCTCTGGTTCCGTCCCCCGGCCTGGGTCAGCGACCTCGACACCCCCGTCGCCGATGCCCAGGCGGTGCTGCTGAGCGGCGACAGGATGGCATTGGATCAATGGCGGGGAAAAGTGGTGCTGGTGAATTTCTGGGCCACCTGGTGCCCCTACTGCCGCCACGAAATGCCAGCCATGGAAGCCTTCTACCGGGAGCACCGGAACCAGGGATTCGAGATCCTGGCCGTGAGCACGGACGACGACGCCAGGACCGTGCGGGAATTCCTGGCCAAGGAGGGCTACTCCTTCCCCGTCGCCCTGGACAACGCCGAACTGTCCCGCGCCTTCGGCAGTCCAACCCGGTTGCCCACCTCCTTCATCCTCGACAAGCGGGGGCATGTCCGCCACAAGATCAGCGGCCAGGTCCACGCCGGCAGACTGCAAGACCTGGTGCTGCCGCTGCTGAAGGAATAGGCGCCTACTGCGGCGGCTCGGCGGCCGGCCGCGCCCGTCTTTCCTCCTCGGCCTCCCGCAGGTGGGCGATATGCTGTTCCATTTCGCGCTTGTAGCGGACATAGTCCGCTTCCGGCGCGGCCAGCCCCAGCCGGGTTGCCGCCGCCGTCGCCTGGCCCCGGCAGAAGGAGAGATGGGTCATGAGCTGGGTCAGGGCATCCCGCACCCACAGGGACTGGCGCTCGCCGCCGATGGCGTAGAACACCCGTTCGTCGAAATAGCCCTCGGGCATTCCCTCCAGCCAGCGCTGCAAGCCCCGCAGTTCGTGGCGCAGCTCGTTCTTGAGGGCTTGCCACTCCGGGCACAGCGGGGCCCCGCTGTCGGCCTCCCCTTCCGCCCCCTGGAGGCGGTTGAACCAGGCGCGCACCGCCGCCAGCATATGGTCCACGGTGTGGTGGGGGCTGCCGTAGGCCAGCCCCTGGTCCGCCTGGCGCGCCCCATCGTCGAGGCGGTCGAGGGCCGCGAACAGGACCTCGTTGGCCCAATGCTGGTAATCGGCCTGCTGGATGAAATATCCCTTGAAGCTGACGCTCATGCCGCTGCCCTCCCTGTTGGCGCCGGCGCCTAGGAAGCCTGGGCCAGCTTTTGCTCGATCAGTTGATGCAGCTTAGCAAAATCCGGCTCCCCCAGGATACGCTGGACAACGTTCCCTTGCCGGTCGATAAGGAAGGAGGTGGGGGTCAGGCGCACCTCGCCGAAAGCCTTGGCATTGCCGCCGTCGGCATCCAGGGCCACCTTGAAGGGCAGGCCGTTCTTGGCGACAAAAGCCTTCACGTACTCGGGCGGGTCGTAGCTCATGGCCACCGCCACGGTTTCAAAGCCCTGGCCTTGGTATCTGTTGTGGGTTTCCACCAGTTGGGGCATCTCCTTCACGCACCCGGGGCAGCTGGTGGCCCAGAAATCCACCAGCACCACCTTGCCGCGCAGGCTGTCCAGGGGCAGCTTTTCACCCGAGAGAAGGGTGAACACGGCTTTGGGGGCTTCCTGACGGTCGGTCAGCAACAGGGCCGCGCCGCCCGCCACCACCACGGCCACTACGGCCAGCAACCATTTCTTCATCGCATTTCCTTTACGTTCTCTGCCTTGCAGCGCATTGTACGGGCTCTGTCCGTCCGGCTCCAAATTCCCGCAATCGGCGCCGGATAGGGTACATTAGCCCCCTTTTTCCTTGCTCGCCGAACATGCCCATGGCTCATCCCTCTCACCGCCCCCTCCCCGTTTGCCGGGAAGGGGGCTGACTTGCTTCTGGAGACCTGGACTGCCGGCGACACCGGATTGACCGCCATTTTCCTCTCCGGGTTCCTTGCCGCCACCCTGCTCCCCGGCGGCTCCGAAGCGGCCCTGTTCGCCCTGCTGAAATTCCGGCCCGAGCTCTACTGGCCCGCCCTGGGCCTCGCCACCCTCGGCAACACCCTCGGCGGCATGACGTCCTATCTCCTCGGCCGCTTCCTGCCCACCGCCCCGACCGGCAAGGGAACGGCCTGGATCGCCAGGCACGGCAGCCCGGCCCTGCTGCTGGCCTGGGCCCCCGTGGTCGGCGACGCCCTCTGCGTGGCGGGGGGATGGCTGCGCCTGAATCCCTGGCTGGCGGCCCTGTTCATGGGCATCGGCAAGCTCGCCCGTTACCTGGTGGTGGCCCAGGCTGCGTTATAAGATAAAATACGCAAATGCGGCCCCTCGCCGCGCCCTAAAGAGTGTTGGATTTTCCGCCATGACCGCCCGCCTCCGCGAAATCCCCTACAACTACACCTCCTTCTCCGACCGGGAGATCGTCATCCGCTTTCTCGGCGCGGAGATGTGGGAGGTGCTGAACGAGCTGCGCGGCGAACGCAAGACCGGCCGCTCGGCGCGGATGCTGTTCGAGGTGCTGGGGGATATCTGGGTGGTCAGCCGCAACCCCTACCTGCAGGACGACCTCCTCACCAACCCGGACCGCCGCGCCGCCCTCATCGGCGCCCTGCGCCACCGCCTGGACGCCATCGCCGAGCGCCGCCAGGGCAACGAGCGCGTCGGCATGCTGCTGGACGCCGCCCGCCGGGCGGTGGACGAGTTCGAGGCCGAATTCGCCCGGGTCGCCGAACTGCGGCGCCAGGCCCTGAAAAAACTGTCCCACCGCACCCGCCGCGACAACATCCTGTTCGACGGCATGAGCCGGGTCTCCCACGTCACCGACGCCACCGACTGGCGGGTGGAGTACCCCTTCGTCGTCGTCACCCCGGACGCGGAGAAGGAAGTGGCGGGCATCGTCGCCACCTGCATCGAGCTGGGGCTGACCCTCATCCCCCGGGGCGGCGGCACCGGCTACACCGGCGGCGCCATTCCCCTGGACCGCCAATCGGCGGTCATCAACACGGAAAAGCTGGACCGGCATAACGGCGTCGAACTGGTTTCCCTGCCCGGCGTGGACCATCCCGTCCCCACCATCCATTGCGGCGCCGGGGTGGTCACCCGGCGAGTGATGGAGGCCGCCGAGGAGGCGGGCTACGTCTTCGCCGTGGACCCTACCTCGGCGGACGCCTCCTGCATCGGCGGCAACATCGCCATGAACGCCGGCGGCAAGAAGGCCGTGCTCTGGGGCACCGCCCTCGACAACCTGGCCTCCTGGCGCATGGTGACGCCGGACGCCGATTGGCTGGAAGTGGAACGCCTGGACCACAACCTGGGCAAGATCCACGACGTGGACCTGGCCCGCTTCCGCATTACCCGCTACAAGCGGGACGGCAGAACGGCAAAAGGCGAACCGGAAATCCTCGAAATCCCCGGCAGCCGCTTCCGCAAGGCGGGGCTGGGCAAGGACGTGACCGACAAGTTCCTCGCCGGCCTGCCGGGCATCCAGAAGGAAGGCTGCGACGGCATCATCACCTCGGCCCGCTTCATCGTCCACCGCCTGCCCGCCCACACCCGCACCGTGTGCCTGGAATTCTTCGGCACCGTGGCCGAGGCGGTGCCCGCCATCGTGGAAATCAAGAACTACCTGGACACCCACCCCGCCGCCCAGCTTGCCGGCCTGGAGCACCTGGACGAGCGCTACCTGAAGGCGGTGGGCTACGCCACCAAGGCCAAGCGGGCCGAGCGGCCGAAAATGGTGCTGGTGGCCGACGTGGTTTCCGACGACGAGGCCGCCGCCGGCGAGGCCGCCTCCCACGTGGTGCGCCTGGCCAACGCCCGCCGCGGCGAGGGCTTCATCGCCGTCAGCGCCGAGACGCGGAAGAAATTCTGGGCCGACCGGGCCCGCACCGCCGCCATCGCCGCCCACACCAACGCCTTCAAGGTCAACGAGGACGTGGTGATCCCCCTGGAGCGCCTGGGGGACTACTCCGACGGCATCGAGCGCATCAACATCGAGCTGTCCATCAAGAACAAGCTCAAGCTGCTGGACGCCCTGGAAGACTTCCTCGGCGGCGACCTGCCCCTGGCCAAGAACGAGGAGGATGTCCTCCCCGACCAGGAACTGCTGGCCTCGCGGCGGGAACTGGCCCTGAAGCTGGCGCGGGACACCCGCCTGCGCTGGAAGGCCTGGCTGGAAAACCTCGACGCTCCCCATAACGACGCCACCGTCTTCCGTTCCCTCCAGGACCACTCCCTGCGGGTGTCGTGGAAAGCCGAGGTGCGCCGCCCCCTCCAGGATATCTTCTCCGGCCGGGAATACCAGCCCATCCTGGAGCGCTGCGACGCCATCCATCAGCAGGTGTTGAAAAGCCGGGTCTTCGTCGCCCTGCACATGCACGCCGGCGACGGCAACGTCCACACCAACATCCCGGTCAACTCCGACGACTACGCCATGCTCCAGGAGGCCAACGGCGCCGTTGAGCGCATCATGCGCCTGGCCCAGGAACTGGGGGGCGTGATCTCCGGCGAGCATGGCATCGGCCTGACCAAGCTGGAGTTCCTCCAGCCCGAGCACCTGGCCGATTTCGTCGCCTACAAGGGCCGCGTCGACCCCCTGGGCCACTTCAACCGGGGCAAGCTCCTGCCCGGCGCCGACCTGCGCAACGCCTACACCCCGTCCTTCAGCCTGCTGGAGACGGAAAGCCTGATCATGGAGCAGTCCGAGATCGGCGGCATCGCCGACATGATCAAGGACTGCCTGCGCTGCGGCAAATGCAAGCCCGTGTGCAGCACCCACGTGCCCCGGGCCAACCTGCTCTACAGCCCGCGCAACAAGATTCTCGCCACCTCCCTGCTGATCGAGGCCTTCCTTTACGAAGAGCAGACCCGGCGCGGCGTTTCCCTCAAGCATTTCGACGAGTTCAGCGACGTGGGCGAGCATTGCACCGTCTGCCACCGCTGCCTCAAGCCCTGCCCGGTGGACATCGACTTCGGCGACGTCTCCGTCGCCATGCGCAACTTCCTGCGCAAGCAGGGCAAGAAGAAGTTCAACCCCGGCACCGCCGCGGCCATGGCCTTCCTCGGCGCCACCGACCCCCGAGTCATCAAGGCCATCCGCGCCGGCATGATCGAATGGGGCTACAAGGCCCAGCGCCTGGGCTACCAAGTCGCCAAGCGCATGGGCCTGCTGAAGTCCGTCCAACACCCCCACCTCACCGTCGGCAAGCCGCCGGTGAAGGAACAGGTGATCCAGTGGCTGGGCAAGCCCATGCCGCCCCACATGCCAAGCAAGACCAGCCGCGCCCTCCTCGGCATCGAGGACAAGACCCTGATTCCCGTCCTGCGGGACCCGAAAAAGGCGGGGGAGGACGCCGACGCCGTGTTCTATTTTCCCGGCTGCGGCTCCGAACGCCTGTTCAGCCAGGTGGGCCTCGCCACCCAGGCGATGCTGTTCCACGCCGGGGCCGTCACCGTGCTGCCCCCCGGCTACCTGTGCTGCGGCTACCCGCAAACCTCGGCGGGCCACGAAGACCAGGGCCAGGAGATCACCACCGCCAACCGGGTGCTGTTCCACCGCGTCGCCAACACCCTCAACTACCTGGACATCAAGACGGTGATCGTGTCCTGCGGCACCTGCATGGACCAGTTGCTGCAATACCAGTTCGACAAGATCTTCCCCGGCTGCCGCCTGCTGGATATCCACGAATATTTGATGGAGAAGGGGTACCAGCTGGACGGGCTGGAAGGCAAGACCTACCTTTACCATGACCCCTGCCACACCCCCATGAAGACCCACACCCCGATCAAGGTGGTGAACCAGTTGATGGGCACCGCGGTGACGCTCAACGACCGCTGCTGCGGCGAGGCCGGCACCCTGGCCGTGTCCCGCCCCGACGTGGCGGCCCAGGTGCGCTTCCGCAAGCTGGAGGAAATCCGCCACGACCTGGGCGACCACGCCAAGCACAAGGACGCCAAGATCCTCACCTCCTGCCCCTCCTGCCTCCAGGGCCTGTGGCGCTATCGGGACGACACCGGCATGGACGCCGACTACGTGGTGGTGGAAATGGCCCGCCATCTCCTGGGCGAGGACTGGATGGAGCGGTATCTCGCCCAGGTCAATGCCGGAGGCGTCGAGCGGGTGCTGCTCTGACGGCCCGGGCTCCCGTTTTGTCCCGCGGTCGCGGTCTCCTCTGCTCTCTTCTGGCCGCTGCGGCGCTGCCCGTAGCAGCGGCAGAGCAGGTCGCCTGCCACTACACCTACGGCGGCGAAACCAAAACCCTCACCGCCCGGTCGGTGGCCTCGCCCTACGGCGTGAAGCCGATTCAGGTGGGGTCCTATTTCCTGTTCCGGGTGGTGTTCCAGAAAATGCCCGCCGATCTGGCCTCGATCAAGGTCTATACCTACGCCGACCGGGAGGGCGGGCCAGCGCTGGTTCATCAGGCCAGCTATCCATATCCGGTGAAGACCGTCGGCGGTAAGTCCTACGGCTTTACCGGGCAGCAGTGGGTCTACGAGCCGGTGCGGGACGGGGAGCTGCAGTACTGGTGCGAGATGAAGCGGGAGGGCGCGCAATGAGAGCGTTCACAGCCTGCCTGCTGGGCCTTGCCCTGCTGCTGGGCCAGCCCGCCCAGGCGGAGCCGGTGCGGCTGGTGTTCGTGGGGGACGTGATGCTGGACGACGGCCCCGGAAAAACCATCCGGGCGGGGGGCGACCCCCTGGCGCCCTTCGCCTCCTTCCTGCAGGACGCCGATTTCACGGTGGGTAATCTGGAATGCCCTATCGCCACCACCGGCAAGCCCCTGGACAACAAGATCTACACCTTCCGCGCCCAACCCAAGGTGCTGGAGGTACTAAAGGGCCGTTTCGACGCCCTGGCGGTGTCCAACAACCATTCCGGGGACTACGGCCCGGAGGCTTTCGTGGAAACCCTAGACCTGTTGGACAAGGCCGGCATTCGTCACTTCGGCGGCGGCCGCAACTTGGCCGCCGCCCACGCGCCCCTGAGGGTGGAGCGCAAGGGGCTGCGCATCGCCCTCTTGGGCTACAACGAGTTCAAGCCCCGCTCCTTCGAAGCCGGCCCCGACTGGCCAGGCGTGGCCTGGAGCGAGGACAACCAGGTGGTGGCCGACATCCGCGCCGCCAAGACGGCAGGGGCGGATTTGGTGATTCCCTTCATGCACTGGGGCTGGGAGCGGGAACCGCAGCCCAGCGAACGGCAGCGGCAATTGGCGCGGACCATGATCGACGCCGGGGCGGACCTGGTCATCGGTGGCCATCCCCACCTCACCCAGGGGGCGGAGTACTACAAGGGAAAACTGATCGTCTACAGCCTGGGGAATTTCGTCTTCGACGGTTTCGAAACGCCGGACACCCGCCGCGGCTGGCTGCTGAGGCTGACGCTTGACCGCGCCGGCCTCGTTGAGTGGGATACCCTGGCCGCCGACATGGATGCCGCCGGCACGCCTCACCCCGTCCCCGATGCCCGGACCCCTTGCGGCAGGCGGGGGGACATTACGCTCCGCACCTGTTCCAGTGAAAAGGACCCCCGCCATGCCACCGCCCTTGGATATTGAAGCGTTGTTTGCCGTCATTGACCGTAAAGATACCGCCCGTTTCGCCCGCTTTCTCGCTCCGGACTGTTTCTTCCGCTTCGGCAACGGGACGCCCGTCACCGGGCGGGAGGCCATCGCTGAGGCGGTGGCGGGTTTCTTCGGCGCCGTGGGCGACCTGTCCCACCGCCTGATCGACTGGTGGCCGGTGGAGGCCGGCCTGGTCTGCCACGGCATGGTGCGCTATACCCGCCTTGACGGATCGGCGCTGGAGGCGCCTTTTTCCAACGTGCTCTACCTTTCAGACAGCGGCCTGATTCGGCAGTACCTGATTTTCACCGACAACTCGGCCCTGTTCGCCGCCTGACTCAGGCCTCGAAACGGTAACCCTGTTCGCGGAACAGCCGCACGCAGGCGTCCACCGCCGCCTCGTCGAAGAAGACGCCGCGGTGGCTGATGATCTCCTCCAGGGCGACGTCCACCCCCAATCCCGGCCGGTAGGGCCGGTGGGAGGCGATGGCCTCCACCACGTCCGCCACCGACAGGATGCGGGCCTCCAGCAGGATGGCGCCGCCCTTCAGGCCGAGGGGATAGCCGCTGCCGTCCAGGCGCTCGTGGTGCTGGCGGATCATCTGCGCCACGGGCCAGGGAAACTCGATGTCCTTCATGATCTCGTAGCCCACCTCCGGGTGGGATTTGATGATCTGGTATTCCAGCTCCGAAATGCGCCCCGGCCGGTTGAGTATCTCCACCGGCACGTTGATCTTGCCGATGTCATGCACCAGGCCGCCGAAGTACAGCCCCTCCTGTTGTTTCGGCGGCAGGCCGAGGAGCTTGGCGATGGCCACCGCCAGGAGGGCGGTGCGGCGCTGGTGGCCGGCGGTGTAGGGGTCGCGCTTTTCGATGGTGAGGGCGATGGCGGCCACCGCCTGCTCCAGGGTTTTTTGCAGTTGCGCCAGGTACCGCTGGGAAGCCTCCTCCGAGGCGTCCCGCTGCTTGCGGGTACGCAGGGTAACGATGCCGAAGGCCAGGTCGGCGGCCATTTCCGACAGCAGCCGCACCTCTTCGTCGTCGAAGGCCTTGGCCTCGGCGGAATAGATGTTCAGCACGCCGAGCGTCTCGCCCTGGACATGGAGGGGCAGCACGATGTAGGAGGAAAACCCTCGCCGGACAGCCTCTTCCCGCCACCGGGCGCCGCCGCAGCGATCTTCCGGGAGATTGCGCACCACCCGCAGCTCCCCGTCCAGCAAGGTCTGGCCGCAGGGGCAGCCGCCGCCGGCACGGCAACTCGACGCCAGTTCCGCCACGGGCACGTCCCGCGACAGGCCCGCCTGGGCCCGGAGCGCCAAGCCCTTATCGCCGTCCAGAAGCCCGACCCAGGCCAGGGGGTAGCCGCCGATGCCGGTGATGACCTGGCACACGTCTCCCAGCAGCTGGCTTTCGTCGGTGGCATGGACGAGGGTCAGGTTGCCCGCGCTGAGGGTGCGCAGGGTGCGGTTGACCTTGCGCAGGGCGGTTTCCGCCCGCTTGCGCTCGGTAACGTCCCGCACCACGGCGATCACCAGCCACTCGCCGCGGGAGGAGGCGAAAAGATTGAGGCGCACGTCCACCGGCATGCGGCTGCCGTCCCGCCGCAGGAGGAAGGTATCCAGCTCCGCCTCCTGCCGCCCCCCCACCATTTCGACGAACAGGCCGGCCAAGCGGCGGGAATCTCCTTCGAACACCAGGTTCTCCGGGCGCCGCCCGAGCAATTCTTCCCGGCTGTAACCGGTGAGGATTTCGGCCGTCCGGTTGGCGTCGACGAAACGCATGGCGATGGGGTCCACCAGGAAGGCGCCGTCGGAAGAGGCGTCGAGGGCGGCGCGAAAGCGCTCCAGCCCGGCCAGGGCCTGGTCCCGGTCGGAAAGGATGGATTGGGCGTAGGCCTCGTTGTGGCGGCACAGCATGACCGCTTTGGCCAGGTTGGCCATCACCGGCTGGAATACCTCGGTCAGGGGCAACTCGGTGTCGGGCAGGGCGGGGGAGAGCAGCAGCGCCACGCCCCGCCCGTCCATCGGCAAGCGCAGGCAGACCTTGTAGCGGCCATGGGCGCAGGGCAGGGCGTCGATCAGCCCGGCGTCTTCCACCAGGGCCGCCGGCCCGTTCAGCAGGCCTGCCGGAAGGCGCAGCGGGCTGCCGCCGTGCCGGGCCAGGTCAAAATCCCCCACCGCCAGCTCCAGGCGCGCCTCCAGCATGCCATCCCCCGGGGGCAAATCGAGAAACACGGCCCCGGCGGGAAAGGAGGTGTGGTACAGCAGGCGCTGCAGGGTCCGGGTCAGCAGGGGCTTGAGCCGGACCTCGCCGCCGACGACCATCGCCAGGTCGTACAGGACCGCCAGGATGCGTTCGCGGTTCATCGGCCTCCCCAGGCGCAGCAAACGAGGGTGGCGTTATGAAACAGGGGATAGCCCCACTGGGTGGAGCTGCCGATCTCCCCCAGGGACAAGGCGCCGGCCATGACGGCAGCGCCGCTGAGGCTTTCCAGTTCCTTGAGCTCGTCCTTCGCCGCGTCGCCAATATGCAGGCGCCGCCCGGCACAGTAGAAGGTCAGCAGCTCGCGGCCCGCCATGGGACCGTTGAGCGCCTCAAGGCCGGCCGCCAGTTTATTCACCGTGCTGCGGGAATCCACCTCCGGCGCCTGGAGCAGGGTCAGCATGGCGTTGGGAGGCACCTCGCCGACGCAAAACAGGGAACCGTCCTCCTCCAGGGCGACGGGAATGCGCACGATGATCTCGTCGTTGGCGCGCACGATGCCGAAGGGAAAATGGATGGCGTACTGGTAAAAATTTTCCCGGTTCACCTCCACGCCGTACTGGGCACGGACGATTTCCCGGTAAACCTCGAAGGCCGGCCGCCAGTCGATGGTGCGGATGCGGTTGCCCTCGGTGGCGGTGGCGACGGTCATCTGCTCCGGCGCCCGGTAGCCGTGCTCGAGAATGGCGCCCGGGTGGTCGGGCAGCAACAGCAGGAGGACCCCGTCCTGGACCAGGGATTCGCCGTCGAACAGGCAGGGCATGGGCTGGAAGCTTTCACTGCCTGCGTTGGCCCCCATGTAGCGCACCCGGTCCGCGAGCTGGAGATAAAGGCCGTCGAGAATGGTGGCGATATTGGGCACCATGGCGTCGAAAAGCAGCAACAGCGTGGCGGCCCCTTGCAGGCGGTCGCTCACGGCGGCGGCGATGCGGTCTGCCGCCTCGGCCTCTCCCTCATTGAGCGCCGGCAGCAGCGCCCAGAAAGGCATGGCATCCAGCCGCAGCAGCCACACCCCCCGCTCGGCGAACTCCCCGGCCACGATCAGGGCCGGAAATATCCCCCCCACCAGAGGAACGCCGCACTCCCGGCACGCCGCCTGAAGACGGGGAAGATCGTCCCTTTCCCCCTCGGGCAAGAGGGCCAGCACGCCAGCTTGCGGGAAAACCGCCGACCATTCCTGCAGGACGGCCCGCGCATCCCCCACGGTACCGCAATAGCGCATCCTCTCGGCCGTCATGACTTCCTCCACCAGAACAGGGTTTCTATGATACCGCCGCCGTCGGCGCGGGAACCAACATTTACTTCTACATTCTAGGTTGCCCCCTGGGGAAAGGGGCACTTACAATGAAGGCTGGAGGATGGAAAAACAATGTCTTGCGAACTCTGCGACCGAGCCGGCGGGGAACTCGTTTGGAATAGCGCGCGCTGCCGCGTGATCCGCGTGGCGGACACCGACTATCCGGGCTTCTGCCGGGTGGTATGGAACGCCCACGCCGCCGAAATGACCGACCTGACGCCCGACGACCGCCGCTACCTGATGGACGTGGTGCTCGCGGTGGAACAAGCGGTGCGGGACGCCCTCTCCCCCGACAAAATCAACCTTGCCAGCCTTGGCAACGTGGTTCCCCACCTGCACTGGCACGTGATCCCCCGCTTCCGCGACGACCGCCACTTTCCCAACCCGATCTGGGGGGAGCCCCGGCGCTACGTTTCCCCGTCCCGGGATACGGCAGGGCTGGACGCCCTCCTGGCGGAACGGCTTGCCACCCTGGCATGACCATGGCCGACGAACAACCCGCCCACTCCAGGCCCGGACTCCGGTTCAGCGATGCCCTGGGCTGCCGCGGTTGGCTGCGGGGGCTCCCCCTCACCAACGTCACCCTGTCCCATACCGAAATATTCACCCAGCTCACCCTGCTGCAGCGCAACGGACATGGCATCCCTCCCCTTGAGCGGCTGAAGATTCTCGAAATGCTGCGGGAACCGGTGGCCTTCCTGCAGGGGGAAATGGCCAAGCGTTACCAGGCCAAGCCCGTTCCCTTCGGCCACGCCGACCAGGCTGCCTGGGACGACGTCCAGGACCTGTGGCTGGGGATGGAGAACGGCTACCGCCATTGCCTCGGCCTTGCCGACAATCCCGAACTGGCCGAGCACCGGGCGCTGATTTTCCAACGCTGCCTGCGCTACGTCAGCCAGCGCATGATGGAGCATTACCGCTCCTACCGTCAGCTGCCCGCCGAATTGTGGGGACAGCTGCACGCCCTCTACGCCGCCGCCGAGGCCGCCGGCCTGGAGTCCCAGCCGCTGAAGGACCGGCTCAACGCCTACCTCAACGCCGCCACCTGCAGCGCCACCTATGCCCAGGCCCTGCTCACCCACCTGGCCAACCCCTACCAGCTCACTCCCAAGCAACTGGCCCTGGTGACGGAGCTGCTGGACAAATGGGGCGCCCGCTGCGCCCTGCTGCCCCAGCCCCCCGACAATTCCCTCCCGGTCCGCATCGGGATAGACCTCCACGGCAACACCCCGCCGGTTTACCTGGCGCCCAACGCCACCGCTCCCCGCTACCTGGACACCCACCGCCTCGGCGCGTCGCTGCTGAAACGCATCCAATGGCTGCAGAAAGGCAACAAGCCCCAGGAAGTGGGCCTGAGCGAAGACTGCGCCCAGCCCGCCTGCGAAGTCCTGCTCTCTTCCCTCTTTCAGCTCTGGTGCAAGGGCCGCCCCCGCCGCGCCATGCAGCGGCGCAAGGGCGTGCCCAAGGCGGAGGTCTGCTACGGCTTCGCGACCATTTTCTTCCATCTGGCCGGCCATCCCTTCGCCGCGCCCAAGGAAGGGCACTTCTACGGCGTGCGGGAACTGGAGGATTTGCGCCTCTTCGGCCAAGCCTCCAGCCGGGCGCCCGAGGCAGCCGAGGTCAAGGAAGGGGAGTTTCCCGTGGAGGTGTGGGACATCCGCGACGAGAGCGCCCAGGGCTTCGGCCTGGAACGGCTGCCGGGCAAAGGCGCGCCGATCCTCCACTGCCAGCTGTTGGCGATCAAGCCCTTCGACAGCGGCCATTTCGTCCTCGGCCACATCCGCTGGCTCACCTTCGACGCGGAAAACAGCCTGCAGATGGGAATCACCCTCCTGCCGGGCATCCCCGTCCCCGTCAGCGTAAGCTTCGGCGATCGCCCCGGCCAGTCCGCCCCCCGAGCCGAGCCAGCCTTCCTGCTGCCCGGCGTTGCCGCCCTGAAGGAGCCGCCGTCCCTGGTGATGCCGACGGGGCTCTATCGGGCTGACGGCCTGTTGACCCTGGCCAGCCCCGACGGCAGCCAGACCCTCCGCATGGTCCACTTGCTGGAGAAGGGGGGGGATTTCGACCGGGTCAGCTTCGCCGTCGAGACGGCGCCGCCCAAGTCTTAGCGACTATTTCAGCAAGCTCTTAGGAAGCGGCCGTCAGCCGCCGGGCGGGGAGGACGGCGCGGAAGGTGCTGCCCTTGCCCGGCTCGCTGTCGATTTCCAGCTTGCCCTGGTGGCGGGTGAGAACGTGCTTCACGATGGACAGGCCGAGGCCGGTGCCGCCGGTCTCCCGGGAACGGCTGCGGTCCACCCGGTAGAAGCGCTCGGTGAGGCGGGGAATGTGCTGGTGCTCGATGCCCTCGCCGGTATCCCGGACGCTGAACACTCCCTCGCCGTTGCGCATCTCCCAGCGCAGGGCGATCTCCCCGCCCTCCGGCGTATAGCGGATGGCGTTGCTGATCAGATTGCCGAAGGCGCTGTGCAGCTCGCTCTCGCTGCCCGTCAACCCCTGGGGCGCCACCACCTCCAGCGTCACCCGGTGGCGTCCGCCGCTGAGGGACACGGCGTCGGAGTGCAGCAGCTGCATCAGGCGGGGCATGTCCACATGCTCCTCGGCCAGGGTGGTCTGGGGCCCCTCGAGGCGCGACAGGGTGAGCAGGTCCTCCACCAGCCGCTGCATGCGCCGGGTCTGATCCTGCATCAGGCGGAAATAGTCCCGCCGCTGCTCCTCGTCCATCTCGCCGACGTCGATCATGGTTTCGAGGAAGCCCCCCACCACGGTGAGGGGGGTGCGCAGTTCGTGGGAAACGTTGGCGATGAAGTCCCGGCGCATGGTCTCCACCCGTTCCAGCTGGGTGATGTCGCGGGAAATCAGCAGCTTCTGGTCGTTGCCGAAGGGCACCAGCTGCACCGAGAGGGTGTTGTCCCGGTTGCGGGGACACTTCATCACCAGGGGCTCGCTGTGGGAATGGGCGGCGAGATAGGCCACGAAAGCGGGCTGGCGCATGAGGTAGATGATCTGGCGGCCCCGGTCCCGGGCCAGGTCGAGGTCGAAATGGCGCTCCGCCACCGGGTTGCACCAGTCGATCTGGTCCTGGCCGTTGAGCACCACGACGCCGTCGGGAATGGCGCGAGCCGCGTTCTGTAGCCGTTCCAGGGCGGAGACCAGCTGCTGCTGGCTGCGGCTCTGAAGCTTGAGAAGGCGGTAGAGGTTGGCGAACACCTCTTCCCACAGGCCGACGCCGTCGGGAAGAGACTCCTCCTCGGGCTTACGCAGCCAGCGGTCGAGGGCGCGCAGGTTCCACAGCTGGACCAGGTACAGGACCAGCAGCGAAAGACAGAACAGCGACACCGCCGCCAGGGGGCCGAAAATCAGCCCCAGCACCGTCGCCAATAAAGCGGCGGCGCCAAGCGTCAACAGCGGTTTCCACCAGAATCCGATCACTCTGCCCTTCCTACCCTCGTAGGCGGGGGATTATCGCACATCAAGGGGATATCAGGCGTCGACGGAAAAGCGGTAGCCCGCCCCGCGCACGGTCTGCACCAGGCCGTCGTGGCCGGTCGCCTCGAGGGCGCTGCGCAGGCGGCGGATATGCACGTCCACGGTGCGGTCCTCGACGAAAACGTGGCTGCCCCACACTTGGTCGAGCAGCTGGGAACGGGAGTGGACCCGCTCGGGATGGGTCATGAGGAAATGCAGCAGGCGGAACTCGGTGGGCCCCATCTCGAGGGAAACGCCGTTGCCGCTGACGCGGTGGGTGAGGGGGTCCAGGCGCAGCCCCCCCGCCTCCACCACGTCCTCGGTCATTTGCGGCGCCCGGCGGCGCAGCACGGCCTTGATGCGGGCGGTCAGTTCCCGGGTGGAGAAC
>JAJZVC010000081.1 GCA_021845865.1 Pseudomonadota bacterium
ATGCTGGCCGAAAATATAAGGGACTTTCCCGACTAGCCAATCCTTGAAGGAAGGGCGAAAATCCCCGACCATGACCGAAAGCGTTGATCTTCAGGCAGAAAACCGCGACCTGCGTTTGCAGCTGCAAGCGTTGATTTCCAATGCCCGGCAGAACGAGCAAATCCTCCGCCGGCAGCAGGAGCTGGAGCTGCGCATCATCGGTGTCGGCGGCCTGAAGGAGCTGGTCCAGGAAGTCCTGGTGAGCTACCGCCGCAGCACCGAACTGGATGCGGTGACCCTGTCCCTGGTGGACCCGGAGTACGAGGTTCACCGCATGTTGCAGGGGGTGGAGATCAACCCCGCCGAGTTGCCCGATTTGGTGTTTTTCGAGGATAACTGCGATCTGGCCCAGCTTTTCGGCACCCAGCTTGCCGCCCAGCTCGGCCCCTTCAACCCGGACCGCCACGCTTTCCTGTTCCCCGGCCTGGACTCGGCGGTGCGAAGCGTCGCCATTCTTCCCCTCGTCCGTCGCCAGGAGCTGATCGGCACCCTCAATCTGGGCAGCTTCGACAAGGGGCGCTTTGTCCGCGGGATGGCGACGGATTTCATCGAACGCATGGGGGGGATCGTGGCGATTTCCCTCGAAAACGTGCTCAACAGCGAGCGCCTCAAGCATTTCGGCCTTACCGATGCCCTCACGGGGGTCCATAACCGGCGTTATTTCGAGCAGCGGCTCTACGACGAGGTGGCCCGGGTACAACGCTACGGCGAAGGCTTGTCCTGCCTGTTTCTGGATATCGATCACTTCAAAAAGATCAACGACACCCACGGCCATCAAGCCGGCGACCTGGCCCTGCAGCAAGTGGCTCAGCGCATCCGTGGCCAATTGCGCTCCTGCGACGTCCTGGTGCGTTACGGCGGGGAGGAGTTTGCCGCCTTGCTGACCGATACTCCCGAGGCCGGCGCCCGCGCCACCGCTGAGCGTATTCGCGCGGCGATTGCCGCCCAGCCTTTTCCGCTGCCCGACGGCTCTTCGATTCCCATCACCCTTTCCGTGGGGGTGGCCACCCAAGGCCACTATGCCTCCTCCCTCAGCATCGAAGGCGTGGCCCGCGCCTTGGTGGAACGGGCCGACCAGGGGGTGTACCGGGCCAAAGAGGCCGGGCGCAACCGTGTCGCCGTCGTTTCCTTGAGCTAGACTTCAGTTTGAGCCGCGTTTATGCGGTTCCCGTGACTATCGACTACGACGAGGAAGCCCATGGCCCACCTGCTTTCCATTTCCCGCGCCGCGCGTCTTGTGGGCGTGGCGCGGGGCGCGCTGCAAACAAAAATCAAAGCCGGCGAACTCCAGTCCTTCGACGGCATGGTCGAGGCCGATGAACTGTTGCGCGTTTATCCCGGCGTGCACTTGGATGACGATTCGGAATTGGAACGGGTCGCCCGCATCAAGGACAGGGCTTTCGGCAAGCGGGTTTTCGAGCGCTCCCTGCCCGACAAGGAGGTGCTGGCCGCCCGTATCCACGAAATCGGCCGGGAACTGGCGGAAAGCAAGGGCCAGGTAAAGTTCTACCAGGATTTGCTGGACCGTTTTGGGGCCAGGCTTGGGGAACTTGGCGCAAGCGAAGGAGGAAAGATCATGGCTGAGCAACTAAAAGAATGGCTGGGCCAGGAACTCGACCAAGGCGTGGGCGTCGTTCCCCCCGGACTGGCGGGGCGGGACAGCTACTTGCGGGTGGTCGCCGCCCAGGTCAAGCTGTTGCCGAGCAACCGCGAGTTTTTCCTCGAGGGCAACGATACCGTGCTGGAGGCTGCTTTGCGGGCCGGCGCGCCCATTGGCTACGGCTGCAGCAGCGGCAATTGCGGTCAGTGCCGGGCCAAGGTGGTGTCCGGCAAGATCAAGTACGTCCGCCCTCACGATTACGTCTTCACCGAGGCGGAAAAGAACCAGAATTTCGCCCTGCTGTGTTCCTGCACCGCCGTCACCGACCTGGTGGTTGAGGCCGTGGTGGCCCAGGGCCCGGCGGATATCCCATTCCAGCAAATCACTGCCAAAGTGAAGGCCATGGACTACCCTGGCGACGACGTGATGGTGCTCCAACTTCTCGCGCCGCGCAGCAGCCGGATGCGCTTCATGGCCGGCCAATCTGCCGTGATCAGGACGGGGTCTTTCAGCGCCGAGCTGCCGATTGCCAGCTGCCCCTGCGAGGAGAGGCTGCTGCAGTTCCATGTCCGGAGGATGCCGGGCAACCACTTTTCCGACTATGTTTTCAATCGCCTCAAGGTGGGCGATGCCGTGGAGGTGGAAGGGCCGAAGGGGGAGTTCGTCCTGGACGACGATTCCGCTCGCTCGCTGGTGTTCATCGCCTGGGGGTCGGGATTCGCGCCCATAAAGGGCTTGATCGAGCATGCCCTGTCTCTGGATGCGGCGGAAAATATCCATCTTTACTGGGCGGCCAAGACAGCGGGCGACATCTACCTTCCCAACCAGTGCCGCGCCTGGGAGGATGCCCTGGATAATTTCCGTTATACCCCCCTGGTGGCGGGCGGTGCCCACGGCACCAGCGGCGTTCACTGGGACAAATGGCTGCGGGAACTGCTGCAGCCGGTGCGGCAGGAACATCCCGACATGAAGGACCTGGACTTTTATGTGGCCGGGCCGGAAGCCCTGGCGGAGGCCACGCGCTCGTTGCTGCTGGAGTGGGGCGTGCCGGCGGGGCAGTTGCGGGTGGGAAACGTCGCCTAGTTGAAGAAGGTGCGCGCGGCCTCGAAGCGCTGGGCGAAGTAGCGGTTTTTCAGGCTGGAGACTTCGATCTTGCCGTTGGTGCGGGGGGCATGAATGAAGCGGTCGTCCCCGATATAGATACCGACATGGGAATAGGGGCGGTTCTGGGTATTGAAGAAAACCAAGTCCCCAGGGCGGAGTTCGGAGGGGTGGATATCCCGACCGAGCTGGGCGATTCTTGCTGCATTATGAGGGAGCTTCAGCCCCAGGGAATTCTGGTAGATGTAGCTCACCATGCCGCTGCAATCCAGGCCGCTTTCCGGATTGGCGCCGCCGAAACGGTAATCCACGCTGATGAGTCCGAACGCG
>JAJZVC010000053.1 GCA_021845865.1 Pseudomonadota bacterium
AATGAGCAAGAACACGTTCTACCTGCACCTCAAGGAGTGCGAATTCCGGTATAACTACCGGAGCCAGAACTTGTACCTTACCCTCCTCAAAATTGTCAGACTGAACCCGCTGTTCTAGTCATGACCCATTTGGAAATGTAGGGTGGGTTAGCGCAGCGTAACCCGCCGTTCCTTAAACCCTTCCCCCATCAAGATGGAAGGCAAGGATGGGGGTGAACGATGTAGGGCGCAATAGCGCAGCGTATTGCGCCGAATGTTTTCCCGATCAATACTCTTCCCATGCCCGACTACCGACGCGCCTGGCACCCCGGCGGCACCTGGTTCTTCACCCTCAACCTGCTGCATAGGGGCGGCAACGACCTGCTCACCCGCCACATCGACGACCTGCGGGCCGTGGTCCGCCGGGTACGCGCGGCGCATCCGTTTACCATCCATGGCTGGGTGGTGCTGCCCGAACACATGCATTGCATCATCAGCCTGCCCGACGGCGACACTGACTTTGCCTTGTGCTGGCGGCTGATCAAGGGCGGCTTTTCGAAGGCGGTCCCGGCGGAGGAGTGGCGATCATCGGTTCGGGAACGGCGCGGAGAGAGGGGAATCTGGCAGCGACGGTATTGGGAGCACCTGATCCGGGACGAGGCGGATTTTGCGGCCCACATGGATTACGTCCACATCAACCCGGTCAAGCATACCCTCGTCGCGCGGGTGGCGGATTGGCCTTATTCCACGTTCCATAAGTTGGTCGAGCAGGGTGTCTATCCGCCGGATTGGGCGGGAAGCGCCGGGGTTGAGGCGTTGGGATACGGCGATTAAAACATTCGGCGCAATACGCTGCGCTATTGTGCCCTACGCGGGCTGTGACCAATTCCATAAACAAATCTCTCAACGTCGCCAATTTCACTTAGTAGCCCATGACCTGCATCCACTGCTGATTCGTAGTCATACGGTGCAAATGAAGGCATACCATCTACCCGGTATCTCCATATTTTTCCATTGAGCAATACTTGGCCAATGCGAAATCCCTCGTAAACAACATCCATCAGGTAAGAGTCATCTGGGTTTTGCTGTAGCTCGAAGCTCATAATTCGTAATCCCTAGCGCCTAACTCATATTAAGGCGTAAAGCCGCCAAAGCCGCCCCCAACAGCCCGACATTGGGATTCTTCACCACATGCACCGGAATGGTCGCCAGCAGGCCAGCAAAACGCCCCTTGGCACGGAAGGTTTGCATGAAACCGCCGTCCTTCAGCTTGAGCAGGATTTTTGGCGCAATGCCCCCCGCCACGTACAGCCCGCCCTTCGGCAACAGCTTGAGCGCCAAATTACCGGCCTCGGCACCGTAGGCGGAAATGAAAATCTCCAGCGCCTCCACTGCCGCCCCGTCGCTCCCAGACAAGGCCGCCTCGGCAATCGCCGCCGGGTCGGCTGCGCCGCCCCCCAGGTAGGCGTAGATGTCCGCCAGCCCCGGCCCGGAAACCACCCGCTCCCAGGACACATGGCCGTATTTTTCCCGCAGGTAATGCAGCAGCCCTTCCTGCCTTTCGTCCGCCGGGGCGAAGTCGGCGTGGCTGCCTTCGGAGGGGAACACCTTATAGCCGTCCCCCTGCCACACCATGAAGCCTTCCCCCAGGCCGGTGCCGGCGCCCAGGACGGCGCGCACGCCTTGGGGCTGGGGCTCGCTGGCTTGGAGGGTTTCCAGGTCGGCTGCACCCAAAGCATCGATGCCGTAGCCCACGGCTTCGAAGTCGTTGATGAGGCACACGGGGAAGCCCAGTTCGGCAGTGAGGGCGTGGCCGTCCAGGGTCCAGGGGAGGTTGGTCAGGTCGGCCCGGTTGCCGGCTACCGGGCCGGCGACGGCGAAGCAGGCGCTGGCGGGGCGTTCGCTGCCGAGGAAGCGGGCGAGAATGGCGGAGAAGTCGGGATGGTCGCGGTTTTCGAAGCGCTCCTCCTTCACCGGACGCAAGCCGTCGGATTCGGCCAATAGCAGGAGGGTCTTGGTGCCGCCGATGTCGCCGGCCAGGACTAGGCTCATGCTTCCCCGCGGACGAAGGGCTCGGGCTTGTGCACCGCGTAGCCCTGGGCGAAATCCACCCCCAGCTCCGCCAGCTTGTCCAGGATGGCGTCGTTCTCCACGAACTCGGCGATGGTTTGCAGGCCCATCACATGGCCCACGCGGTTGATGGCCTCGACCATGGCGAAATCCACGCTGTCGTTGACCATGTCGCGGACGAAGGCGCCGTCGATCTTCAGGTAGTCCACGTCCAGGCTCTTCAGGTAGGCGAAGGAGGACATGCCGCTGCCGAAATCGTCCAGGGCGAAGCGGCAGCCCAGGGCCCGCAGCTCCCGGATGAAGCGGGTGGCGTTCTGCAGGTTGGCGATGGCGGCGGTCTCGGTGATTTCGAAGCACACCACGCAGGGCGGCACCTCGTAGAGGCGCAGATGGTCCTGGACGAATTCGAGGAAATACTCGTCCACCAGGGAGGTGCCGGAAATGTTGATGGAAATGGTGTCGAGGCAGCTCTCGGGCCGGCCGGCGGCGAAGTCCCGGTAGGATTCGAAGGTACGGCGGATCACCCAGCGGTCCAGGCTGGGCATCAGGTTGTAGCGCTCGGCGGCGGGGATGAAGGCGCCGGGGGGAATCAGTTCGCCGTTCTCGCCCTCCATGCGCAGGAGGATTTCGTAGTGCTCTCCCTCCTCCACGTGCTTGCCCACCGGCTTGATGTATTGGAAGAAGACCCGCAGCCGCCCTTCCTCGAAGCCCTTGGTGATGCGCGCCACCCATTCCATCTCGCCGTGGAACTGGACCAGTTCCACGTCGTTGTGCTGGAACACCTGGATGCGGTTGCGGCCCTTGTTCTTGGCGGTGTAGCAGGCGGCATCCGCCGTCGACAAGAGGGTGGCGAGGTCGCGGCACTCCGCGTCCACCGCCACCAGGCCGATGCTGGCGCCGACGGTGAAAACCTTGTCCTCCCAGACGAAGCGGAACCCCTGCACCGCCTCCAGCAGCCGCTCGGCCACGGCCTGGGCGCTGTCGAGGGAGCAGTCCTCCAGCAGGACGCCGAACTCGTCCCCTCCCAGGCGGGCCAGGAGCATCAGTTCGTGCATGGCTTCCTGCAGCACCACCGTCAGCTGGCGCAGCAATTCGTCCCCGGCCATGTGGCCGCAGGTATCGTTGACCACCTTGAACTGATCGAGGTCGATGTACAGCAGGGCATGGCGCCTTTGCTCGCTCTTGGCGGACGCCAGCAGCGTTTTCAGGCGAGCCTCGAACTCGCGCCGGTTGAGCAGGCCCGTCAAGGGATCGTGCCCCGCCTGCCAGGAGAGCTGGCGGGCCATGGAACGCGCCTCGGTGACGTCGTGGAACACCAGCACCGCCCCCACCGTTTCGCCGTTGTCGTCGCGAATCGGCGCCACGGAGTCCTCGATGGCGAACTCCCTGCCGTCACGGCTTACCAGCAGGGTGTGGCTGTCCAGGCCGACAGAACGTTCTTCGTGCTGAAGTCCGTAGGCGGGGTGACGGAAAGGCGCGCGCGTCATTTCGTTGATCACCCGGAATACCTGATGCAGCGGCTGCCCTCTCGCTTCTTCAAGGCTCCACCCCGTGAGGTATTCCGCCACCGGGTTGAGATATTCCACGTTGACCGCCGCGTCCGCCGTAATCACCGCGTCGGCGATGGAGTGAAGGGTGACCTTGGCCCGTTCCTTTTCCTGCCGCAACGCGCCTTCCGCCTTGACCGTCCGCCGCGTGACCAGGGCGGCGATGCCGCCGCCCAGCAGCATGGCCAGGAGACCGGCCCCCCCCAGGGTGCGCAGGGCCACGGAAAGGGAGCGCTCCTCTTCTTCCAGGGCCTGCCGCTTCCCGTCGGACTGCATTCGCGCCATGCGGGCATAGGCCTGGAGCAGGTTGATCTGGGCGGGGATATCCTTTCCCAGCAGGACTTTCTTCGCTTCGGCCGCCCGCCCTGCTTCCACCAAGGCCATCAGCCGCTCGTGAAAGGCCTCGTTGAGCCGCACGTAGCCCAGCGCCCGGGTAAACTCCTCCCGTTCCGCCGGCGACAGGGGCAATGCCAGGAAAGCGTCGCGGGCGCCGATGAACTCCCCTGCCGTGGCGCGGAAGCGCACGGTGGTCTCGTCCCGGGCGAAGGGATCGTCGATATCCAGCAGGCGGTGCATGAGCACGATGCGCTCCAGCAGGATGGTGCGCATCTGGCCGATCAGCTCGCTCTTGGCGAGGCTATTCGCCACCACCCGCTCGGTGCGCTCGTGAATGGACGTCACGTAGCCGACGCCGCCCACCACGCCCGCCACGGCCAGCAGCAAAACGAGGCCGAAACCGAGGGATAGCAGGCGGGTGGTACGGGTCATCATGGAAAGAACTCGGTCACCCGGCGGGGTGCTCCTCCTCCAGCGGCAGGATATCCAGGGCCTCCCGGGCGGCGGGGGCCAGTTCGACGTTCTCGATCTGGGCGAAATGGCGGCTGATCTTCTGGCTGGTGATGTGCACGTCCTCCGCGTCCTGGTGGGCCTGGCGAATATGGTCGGCGAGCTTCTTCATGCGCTGGTCGAAGCGGGAGAATTCCTTGCCCAGCTTGGACAGGGCGTCCTTGATGATGTGCACCTGCTTGCGGGTTTCCACGTCCTTGATCACCGCCCGGGCGGTGTTGAGCACCGCCATCATGGTGGTGGGAGAGACGATCCACACCCGGCGCTGCATGGCGTACTCCACCACCTCCGGGTGATAGGCGTGGATTTCGGCGAACACCGCCTCGGCGGGGACGAACATCATGGCGCCGTCGGAGGTCTCGTTGGGCAGGATGTATTTGTCGGCGATGGCGTCCACGTGCTTCTTCACGTCCACCTTGAACTGGCGCTGGGCCTGGATGCGCTCGGCCTCGGCGACGTCGGCGCCGAACATGCGGTGGTAGTTCTCCAGGGGGAACTTGGCGTCCACCGCCACCGTCCCGGTGGGCTCCGGCAGGAACAGGGCGCAGTCCACCCGGCTGCCGTTGCTGAAGGTGTGCTGGAGGGAATAGGCCTGCTGGGGCAGGGTGTTGCGCACCAGGGATTCCAGCTGCACCTCGCCGAAGGCGCCCCGGGAACGCTTGTCCCCCAGCAGTTCCTGCAGGCTCACCACGTTGGTGGTGAGGCCGTCGATCTTCTTCTGGGCCTCGTCGATGGTGGCCAGGCGCGCCATGACGTTGGCGAAGGTTTCGTTGGTCTTCTTGAAGCCCTCGTCCAGGCGCTCCGTCACCCGGCCGGAAATCTGTTCCAGGCGGCCGTCCACGGTCATGGTCAGACTCTCGATGGTGTTGGTGAGCTGCTGGGTGGTGGAACGCATGATGTTCTGGAACAGCTCCTGCTCCGCCCGCCCCTGCTCCGCCAGGGTGGCCAGGGTCTTGGCGACGATCTCGGTGTGGAGGGTGTCGAGCTTGGACTGCAGCGCCAGGGACAGTTCCGACAGGTGCTTGGCGGTGGCTTCCCGGTTCTGGGCCAGGTTCTCCGACTGGGCGAGCTGGGACGCCTGGATGGATTCCCGGGTCAATTTCAGCTCCAGGGTGATGACGTTGCGCAGCCGGTCGGTGGTATCCGCCAGGGCGGCGTTGAGCCGATCCCCCTGCTGGGTGAGGCTGTCGTGGAGATCCTTGAGCATCGCCCGGTGCTTCTCTTCCATCATCTGGGCCAACACCTCGGGCAGCTCATGCTGGACCTGGGTGAAGCGGTACATCTTGAACGCCACCCAGACAAAGGCCAGCAATACCAACAGGGCCGTGATTCCGAACAATATATCCTGCATTTACCTAATCTCCACTATGCCGCCGCCGCTCACTCATCCAGCGTTTCGCCCAGCTGCCGCAGGGCCTCCAGCATGGCCTCGAAATCCTCCGGCAGGGGGGCGCGCCATTCCATGGCCTTGCCGCTGACGGGGTGAATCAGTCCCAGCCTGGCCGCGTGCAACGCTTGGCGCGGAAAATGCAGCCGCTGGCCGGCGATCTCCACGGCCTTCTTGCCGCCGTACACCGTGTCCCCCGCCAGGGGGTAACCCAGGGACTGCATGTGAACCCGGATCTGGTGGGTGCGGCCCGTCTCCAGGCTGCAGCGCACCAGGGTATAGGCGGGCAGCCACTCCACCACCTCGTAATGGGTCACCGCCGGCTTGCCGCCGCGGGTCACCGCCATTTTCACCCGCTGCTGGGGGTGCCGCCCCACCGGGGCCTCCACCGTGCCGCCGCGCTCCACGAAGCCCTGGACCAGGGCGAAATACACCCGTTTCACGGTCCTGGCCTGGAGTTGGCGCACCAGGTCGGTCTGGGACTCCAGGGTCTTGGCCACCACCAGCAGGCCGCTGGTGTCCTTGTCCAGGCGGTGCACGATGCCCGCCCGGGGCAGGCCCGCCAATTGCGGCGCATGGTGGAGCAAGGCGTTGAGCAGGGTGCCCTCCCAGTTGCCGCTGGCGGGATGGACCACCATGCCCGGGGCCTTGTTCACCACCAGCAGGGCGTCGTCCTCGTAAACGATATCGAGGTCGATTTCCTCGGCGCGGAACGAGGTTTCGGCCGGGTCGGCCACGGGCCGCACTTCCACGGTCTCGCCGCCCCACACGTTCTGTTTCGGCGTCGCGGCCTGCCCCGCGAGCAAAATACGCCGGCTCTTGATCCACTCCTGCAGGCGGCTGCGGGAATATTGGGGCAGCAGCTTCGACAGGGCCTGGTCCAGGCGCAGTCCGGCGCAGCCGTCGGGTATCGTTACCCTAAGCGGCTGGAGTTGGTCCGGGTTTCGGTTATAATCCGCTAAATTGTTTTCGGATGCGGCCATGAAGCATAGTTTAGCGGTAATTCTGGTTCTCTTGTTAGCCGGTTGCAGCCTGTTGCCCGAACAGATCGACGAAACCACCGGCTGGTCGGCGCAGAAGCTGTACACCACCGCCAAGGAAAAAATGAACGACGGCAACTACACCGACGCCGTCAAGTTCTTCGAGAAGCTGGAAGCCCGGTACCCCTACGGCCGCTATGCCCAGCAAGCCCAGCTGGAAATCGCCTACGCCTACTACAAGGACAACGAGCCCGCCTCCGCCGTCGCCGCCTGCGACCGCTTCATCAAGCTCCACCCCAACCACCCCAACGTGGATTACGCCTACTACCTGAAGGGGCTGGCCAACTTCAACGAGGACCTGGGCCTCCTGTCCCGCGTCGGTCTCGGCGACAAGGACCTCACCGACCGCGACCCCAAGGCGTCCCAGGAGTCTTTCGACGCCTTCAAGGAACTGGTGGGCAAGTTCCCCAAGAGCAAGTACGCCCCCGACGCCGAGGCGCGGATGAAGTACCTGGTGAACGCCCTGGCTTCCCACGAGGTGTTCGTCGCCAAGTACTACATCAAGCGCGGCGCTTACCTTGCCGCCGTCAACCGCGCCCAGTATGCCGTCCAGACCTACCCCCAGGCCCCGGTGACGGAACAGGCCCTGGCCCTGATGGTGAAGGGTTACGACGAACTGGGCATGAACGACCTGCGGGACGACTCCATGCGGGTGCTGCGCAAGAACTTCCCCAACAGCCAGTACTACACCCAGCTCACTCCCCGCGAAACCCCGTGGTGGAAGTTCTGGGAAGGCATCTTCAACTAAGGCTTTCGGGGTTTCGCGCCACCAGGCGGTTCGTTCCGGACCGCCTTTTTTATCGCCCTCGGCTCAGCTCCCCGCCAGGGGCAGCTCAATGACGAAACGGGCCCCGCCATCCTGGTTTTCGGCGGCAATCGTGCCGTTCATGTTGCGCTCGATGATGGTCTTGCTCATGTAGAGGCCGATGCCGCTGCCCTTGTCCTTGCTGGTGAAGTAGGGGTCGAAGATTTTGGGCAGGATTTCCGGCGGAACGCCGCCGCCGTTGTCCTCGATGACCAGCCGCGCCTTGCCGTTTTCCGCGCCAAGGCGGACGGTGACGCGGCCGCCGCGCGTTCCGCTGCCCGTGATGGCCTCCTTCGCATTGCTGACGATGTTCAGCACCACCTGGGAAAACTGGCTGGGATAGCCGTGGGCCAGCACCTTGGGCTCGAAATGCTTGTCCAGGGCGATGCGGTGGTGCGCCAGGGCCGGCTCGATGATGGTCAACGCCGACGTCACCGCCTGGCCGACGTCGAAATCGGTGGGCTGCTTGTCGTGGCTGAAAAACTGGCGGAAGTCGTCGATGGTGCGGGACATGCCGACGATCAGCTCCATCGCCAGCGCCACCTGCCGGTCCATGGTTTCCCGGTCCAGCACGCCGTCCCTGAAGTCGAAATCCAGGTTCTGGACGAGCAGTCCGAGGGCGTTGAGGGGCTGGCGCCACTGGTGGGCGATGTTGTGCACCATCTCCCCCATGGCGGCGAGACGGGACTGCTGGATGAGGAGATGATCCTTCTCCCGGTTCTGTGCCACCTCGTACTGCACCAGCTGCTCCAGGTTCTCGTTCATCACCTTCAGCTGCTGCTCGGCCCGCTCCCGCTCGGCAACCTGCCGGTGAAGGTCGGCGTTGGCCTGCTCCAGCTCGGCGGTCCGTTCACGGACGGTCTTCTCCAGGTACTCGTTGACGAGCTCCAGGGATTTGTCCCGCTCCTCGATGGTTTCCAGCATCATGTTGAAGCCCTGCCCCAGGGTGCCGAACTCATCGCGGCTGACAATCGGGACCCGCACGGAATAATCGCTGTTGAAGGTCACCCGCTGCATCATGCTGGAAAGGACATGGATGGGCTCGGTAATGCCCCGCTGAATGCGGAAAAAGATGAGCGCGGCCACCGTCAGGGAAAGCACCGTGGCGAGGGCGATCAGCGCCATCTTCGAGGCGAGTTCCCGGTAGTCCCCCGACATGTCCCGCTGCAGGTACAGGGTGCCGATTTTCTCCCCATCGAACATCAGGGGATGCACCAGCAAGGCATGGACGCCGTAAAAAAACACCTTCCCGGGCTTGGGATTGACCGCCGGCCAGTCCACCCGGTTGGCGCGCTCATATTCCGCCAGGCGCAGTCCCGACTTGTTCAGAATGGCGGCGTAGACGATGTTGGCCTTGGCGTTGAACTGCTTCAGCACCTCGCTGGCGGTCCGCTCGTCGCTGAAAAGCACGGCGTGGGCCGCATTGTCGGCAACGATGGCGGCATCCAGCGTCAGTTCCGTGGCGGCGTGGGCGCGGCGCTCGTGCCACTCCATCAGCGCCAGGAACACCCCCAGCAGCACCACGATCACGCCGGCGGTGACGGCGCCGAGGAAGAACAGCTTGCCCTTGATGGACAGGTTGGCCAGTTTCATTCCCGTCACTCCACTAAGCGCCCGAGGGAGAGCAATTTGGAACTGACACTAAGGCCGCTGCGGCGGATGGCCGGGAGGTTGATCTCAAAGCGCACCTTTCCTTCCTCGACGTACAAGTTGATCATGATACCCCGCTGGGCAAAACCTTCGCTATCTCCGAGCAGCAGGATATCGCTGCCGCGGGTCCTGGCGACGATGCGGTCCAGGTTCCGCTCCTCCGCTGCGCTGACGAACAGCATTTGGCACCCCGCCGCGGAAGCATCGCCGTCCAGCTGGACCACCTCCAGGGCGCGCTCCTTGACCAGCCGGCCCCGAATGCCGTCGAGGGCCCCGCCAAAGGGGGATGGCCCCACGAGGCACAGGCGCAGCCTGCTTCCCACCGACGAAGGCCAATCCACGAACTTGGCGAAGTTATAGATGTACGCCGCCTTCACCTCGTATTCTTCCGCCGGCCGTGACTGCGCGTTGGCCGGCAACAGGCCGAGCAAAGCGCCCGCCAGCATCGCCTGGAACGCGATGCGGCAGCAACGGAAGGAAGGAAAGGCGAGCATCGGCATCCCGTTATCAGAAACGCACCATCACTGTCCCGTAAACGCTGCGCGGTATCTGGCTGGCCGTGGGGCCGTCCTGGGCGGAATATTCCAGGTGCCCCGGGTCGAACAGATTGCGCAGGGCCAAGCGCGCCTCGACATTGCGGCTGGCCTGCCACCCCAGGTTGGCGTCGAAACGGTTGTAAGTCGGTATTCCCCCGCCGGGGAGGCCGGAAACATGGTACAAGGAGCCCCCCAGGCTCAGCTTGGCGCTGGCCTGGTAAAAGACATGGGCCTGCCATTGCTCCCGGGGCGCGAAGAGGGGTTTGTTCTCCACCTGGGTATCGGCGCTGTCGGCATCGCGCCGTACCGTCATGGAAAGGCGGCTGTAGGAGCCTTTCACCGTCCATTTTTCCGTCGGCTGCCAGTTGGCGCTCAACTCCAGGCCCCGGTTGCGGGCGCTGGCGCGGTTGAAGTAAAGACTTCCCGTGGTCAGGTGGAGCGGAGCGGGAACCGCCTCGAGGTAGGCAGTGAAGGGCTCCGCGCTCCGCAACTCGCTGTACTCGTTGAGGTAGACCGAGGCGTCGAAGAACAGCGCCTTGGTCACCTGGGCCCGGTAGCCGGCCTCGTAGGCGAGCAGCTTTTCCGAGTCGAAATTCGGGCTGCCGAAAATGCTCACCAGGCCAGTACAGAATGGACCGCAGGCAAAGGCAGCGGTGTTGATGCGGATATCCGAATCGGCCCGGGAAGGGGTGCGCACCGCCCGGGACACGGCGGCCCAGGCGCTTTGCCGGGGATCGATGCGCCACAGCAGGCGGGCGCTGGGCTGAAACTCGGTGCCGGAATAATCGTTATGCTCGAACTTGGAGCCCACCGTCAGGCGCAGCTTCTCCGGCACCAGGCTGATTTCGTCCTGGATGAAGGCGCTGATCAGGCGGTCCGTCCGCTTGCGGGGCAGGAAGGACGCGAGAAACTTGTCGTCGGTTTCGTCGGCGGTAAGGCGGGCATTAACCCCCCAGGTGATCTCGTTGCGCCGTCCCGCCTGGAAGCGGTGCTGGAAATCCAGGTCGTAGGTATCGCGGCTTTCTCCCACCTGCACGTCCCGGCGGCGGTAGTGATCCCAGTAGATCTGGGCCGTCCACTCCGAGGTGGCGGACAGGGCCCGCGTCCAGCGCAGTTGCAGGTTGTGGCCGGACAGGCCGGTGGTGAACTCCAGCGGCGTGGTGTACGGCGGGCCGAGGGTCACGTTGCGGTCGAGATGGTCGGCGCTGCCGTCGTAATAACCCGCCTGGGCCATGACCGTGTCCCCTCCCGCCAAGGCCCAGTCGGCGCGAAAGCCGGCCGTGCGCAAATCCATGCCGTCGTGGGCCGCGCCGCCGGCGGGGCGGTCGAAGGGCAAACGCTGCGTCGACTTGGCGAAAACCCGGTAATGCCCGCTGTCGCCGATTTCCCCGCCGTGGCTGATGGAGGCGATGCGCTCCAGGTTGCCCGCGCCGACGCTCGCGGTGGTGCCTGGGGTCGAGGCGGCGCCGCGGGTGATGATATTGATCACCCCATCCACGGCATTGGCTCCCCACAGGGTGCCCCCCGGCCCGCGGATGACCTCGATGCGCTCGATGTTCTCCAGGGGCATGTCCACCGCGTCCCAATAGACCCCGGAAAACAGCGGCGTGTAGATGGAGCGGCCGTCCACCAGCACCAGCAGGTTGCTGCTCCAGCGGCCGCCGAAGCCGCGGCTGCCGATGGCCCAGGTGCTGGCGTCGATTTGCGCCACCTGGAGGCCGGGCGCCAGGCGCAGCAGTTCGGGAATGCTGGTCATGCCGGAACGGCGGATGTCCTCCTGGCTGATGACGGTGATCGCCGCGGCGGCATCCTCCAGCTTCTGGCTTTTCTTGGCCACCGAGGTCACCTGCGTGTTCATCAGCTGCTCCAGGGACAAGTCCAGCAATGACTTATCCTCGGCCTGGGCGGCAACGGGCGATAGGCACAGCCCCATCACCCCCAGCAACGCGGTCCTTTTCCTAAACATGGCTATCCTCCCTGCTCCATACATCCAAAAGTGGTTTAGATCGTTTTGTATTTATCGTCCCGACGCCCGCCGGGATTCATTTTTTTCATTTTAACACTTCTTGACGACCGGCAACGGCTCGAGCAGCCGGCCACGGACAAGTTGCCCGCCTCATGCCCAGGCGTATGCCTCTCGCCCTCCTGATGTATAATTCGCCCTTTTTCCCGCCCCGCTCCCGTGACCGACCTGACCTCCGAAATTCGCCGCCGGCGTACCTTCGCCATCATCTCCCACCCCGACGCGGGCAAGACCACCCTCACCGAGAAGCTGCTGTGGTTCGGCGGCGCGATCCAGATGGCGGGGGCGGTGCGGGCGCGCAAGGCGAGCCGCCACGCCACCTCGGACTGGATGGAGCTGGAAAAGCAGCGGGGCATTTCCGTCACCTCGTCGGTGATGCAGTTCCCCTACCGGGAGCACATGATCAACCTGCTGGACACCCCCGGCCACGAGGACTTCTCCGAGGACACCTACCGCACCCTGACGGCGGTGGATTCGGCGGTGATGGTGATCGACTCGGTGAACGGCGTCGAAGCCCAGACCATCAAGCTCCTCAACGTCTGCCGCCTGCGGGACACGCCCATCCTCACCTTCATCAACAAGCTGGACCGGGAGGGCAAGGAACCCATCGAACTCCTGGATGAAATCGAATCCGTGCTGGAAATCCAGTGCGCCCCCATCACCTGGCCCATCGGCATGGGCAAGCGCTTCCGCGGCGTCTACCACCTTTACGACGACAGCGTGCTGGTGTTCGACCCCCAGGCGGAAAAGGGCACGGCGGAAATCGTCCAGGGCCTGGACAATCCCCGCCTGGACGAGCTGATCGGCGGCCAGGCCGACGACCTGCGGATGGACATCGAGCTGGTGCGGGGCGCCTCCCACGCCTTCGACAAGGACGCCTACCTGGCCGGCAGGCAGACGCCGGTGTTCTTCGGCTCGGCGGTGAACAACTTCGGCGTCCAGATGCTGCTGGACGCGGTGGTGGACCTCTCCCCCGCCCCCCTCTCACGGGCCACCCAGACCCGCGTGGTGGCGCCCGACGAGGCCAAGTTCTCCGGCTTCGTGTTCAAGATACAGGCCAACATGGACCCCAAGCACCGGGACCGCATCGCCTTCCTGCGCGTGTGCTCCGGCCGCTTCGACCGGGGCATGAAGCTGAAGCAGGTGTCCGCCGGCAAGACCCTGGCGGTGAACAACGCCATCACCTTCATGGCCCAGGACCGCAACACCGCCGACGAGGCCTACGCCGGCGACATCATCGGCATCCCCAACCACGGCACGGTGCACCTGGGGGACACCTTCACCGAGGGGGAGGACCTGATGTTCACCGGCATTCCCTCCTTCGCCCCGGAGCACTTCCGCCGCGCCCGGCTAAAAAATCCGCTGAAGATGAAGCAGCTGCAGAAGGGCCTGCAGCAGCTGGCGGAGGAAGGGGCGACCCAGTTCTTCCGCCCCGTCGCCTCCAACGACCTGATCCTGGGCGCCGTGGGCATCCTCCAGTTCGACGTGGTGGCCCACCGCCTGGAGCACGAGTACGGCGTGGACGTGCAGTTCGAGTCCTTCCCCTGCGCCACGGCGCGCTGGCTGCGGGGCAGCGATCAGCAGCTCAAGCAGCTGATCGACCAGCACGGCCACAACGTGGCCCTGGACGGCGCCGACCAGTACGTTTACCTGGCCCCCAACAAGGTCAACCTGAACCTGACCCAGGAACGCTTCCCCGACATCCGCTTCCTGGAGACGCGGGAAATCCAATAGAAAAGGCGGCCTCGAGGGCCGCCTTTCCCTGGGCGCGAAAAACGCTCAGATCGCCGCGTCGTCGGTATCCCCGGTGCGGATGCGAACCACCTTCTCCACGTCGGTGACGAAAATCTTGCCGTCGCCGATCTTGCCCGTGCGGGCAGCCTTGATGATGGCGTCCAGGGCGGCGTCCACCGTGCCGTCGCTAACCACCAGCTCGATCTTCACCTTGGGCAGGAAGTCCACCACGTACTCGGCGCCGCGGTAAAGCTCGGTGTGGCCCTTCTGCCGGCCGAAACCCTTCACCTCGGTGACGGTCATGCCGGTCACGCCGATCTCCGACAGGGCCTCGCGCACCTCGTCCAGTTTGAACGGTTTGATGATGGCTTCGATTTTTTTCATCTTCACTCCTGAGGGGTAGTTTTCACAATTATTGCAGCCATGGCCGGTATTTGGAAGTAATCGGATAACGGCGGTCCTTGCCGAAGCCCCGGTGGGTCACCCGCACGCCCACGGGGGACTGGCGGCGCTTGTATTCGTTGAGGTCGATGAGGCGCACCACCCGCCGCACGTCCGCCTCGGCGAAGCCCAGGGCGACGATCTCCTCGGGGCACTGGTCGTATTCGACGTAGGCTTCCATGATGGCGTCGAGGACCTCGTAGGGGGGCAGGGAATCCTGGTCGGTCTGGTTGGCGCGCAGCTCGGCGGAAGGCGCGCGGGTGATGATGCGCGCCGGGATCACCGGCGCGATGCCGTTGCGGTAGTGGGCCAGGCGATAGACCAGGGTTTTCGGCACGTCCTTCAGCACCGCGAAGCCCCCCGCCATGTCGCCGTAGAGGGTGGAGTAGCCCACCGCCATCTCGCTCTTGTTGCCCGTGGTCAGGACGATGGAACCGTACTTGTTGGACAGGGCCATCAGCAGGGTGCCGCGGATGCGGGCCTGGAGGTTTTCCTCGGTGGTATCGAAGGGCAGGTCCTTGAATTCGTCCGCCAGGGTGTTGAGGAAGGCGTCGAACACCGGCTTGATCGGCATTTCGCTGTAGCGCACTCCCACGTTGCGGGCCATTTCCTCCGCGTCCTGGAGGCTCATGCCGGCGGTGAACTGGGACGGCATCATCACCGCCTGCACCCGCTCAGCGCCCAGGGCATCCACCGCCACCGCCAGGGTGAGGGCCGAGTCGATGCCGCCGGACAGGCCAAGCACCGCGCCGGGAAAACCGTTCTTGTCGATGTAGTCCTTCACCCCCAGCCGCAGGGCGCTGTACACCGCCGCCTCCACGGACAGCTCGGGGACGATTTCCCCCGCCTGGGGCGCGGCGCCGTCCAGCTCGACGACGCGCAGGGCCTCCTCGAAGGCGGGCAACTGGTGCAGCAGGCGCCCCTCGCCGTCCATGACGAAGGAAGCGCCGTCGAACACCAGTTCGTCCTGCCCCCCCACCAGGTTGACGTAGAACACCGGCATGCCGGCGCACTCGCCGACCCGGTCGCGGATCACTTCATAACGGGAATGCTGCTTCAGCATGTGGTAGGGGGAGGCATTGAGCACCAGCAGCGCCTCGGCCCCGGCCTCCCGGGCGAGAGTGGCCGCCCCCTCCTCCCAGATGTCGGCGCAGATATTGATGCCGAACTTGACCCCGTCCACCTCGAAAACGCAGGCCTGTGAGCCGGGAACGAAGTAGCGCACCTCGTCGAACACGGAATGGTTGGGCAGGCGCTGCTTGTGATAAGTGGCGACGATCTTGCCCTCGTGCAGCACCGAGGCGGCGTTGAAGCGTTCGTCCCCCACCTGGTGGGGATGGCCCACCACCAGATAGACGCCCTGCACCTCCTGGGCCATTTCCCGCAGGATGGCCTCGCAGGCGTGGAAGAAACCGCCCCGCAGCAGCAGGTCCTCCGGCGGGTAGCCGGTGAGGGACAACTCCGGCGTCACCACGATGCGCGCGCCCTCGGCGCGGGCGCGGCGGGCGGCCTCCAGCAACTTGGCGGCATTGCCCTCCAGGTCGCCGACGGTACAGTTGATCTGGGCGAGGGCGATTTTCATGCAGGTCGGCTCAGCGGCCCTTGCCGATGGCTTCCGCCACCGCCTCGCCCAGCCCGGCGGGTGACTTGGCCACCACCACCCCGGCGGCCTCCAGGGCGGCGATTTTCTCCGCCGCCGTACCCTTGCCCCCGGCGATGATGGCGCCGGCGTGGCCCATGCGCTTGCCCTTGGGCGCCGTCTGGCCGGCGATGTAGGCGGCCACGGGCTTGGTGACGTGGGCCTTGATGTAGTCCGCCGCCGCTTCCTCGCGGCTGCCGCCGATTTCGCCCACCATGATGATGGCTTCGGTTTCCGGGTCGGCCTGGAACATCTCGAGGCAGTCGATGAAATCCAGCCCCTTGATGGGGTCGCCGCCGATACCGACGCAGGTGGACTGGCCCAGGCCCAGCTTGGTGGTCTGGTACACCGCCTCGTAGGTCAGGGTGCCGGAGCGGGAAACGATGCCCACCTTGCCCTTCTTGTGGATGAAGCCGGGCATGATGCCGATCTTGCACTCGCCGGGGGTGATGACGCCGGGGCAGTTGGGGCCGATGAGCTTGGCGCCGTTGGCCTTGAGGGCCGCCTTGACGTTGAGCATGTCCAGCACCGGGATGCCCTCGGTGATGCAAACGATGATCTCGATGCCGGCGTCCGCCGCCTCCATGATGGAATCCGCGGCGTAGCCGGGCGGCACGTAGATCACGCTGGCGTTGGCGCCGGTTTCCTTC
>JAJZVC010000009.1 GCA_021845865.1 Pseudomonadota bacterium
GGGCGTTTTACGACAGGCCGATTACCTCAGCGTGCGGGACCTCATGACCCAGTCATTGCTGGGGCGGGAAGGCATCTCGGCGGAACTGGTTCCCGATCCCGCCGTAATGGTCGAGGAGCTCTTTGGCGACCGGATACGGCGGCATGGGGAAGAGGGAGCCGTGGTCCGGGTCCGCTCGGCATTTCCCAAGGGCTATCTGGCCGTTCAGTTCAGCGCCGATTTCGGCGACGACGCCACGCTGGCCGTGCTGGCCGCGCAGCTTGATAGCCTGGCGGCGGAACAGGGGCTGGGCTTGGCGTTTTTCCGCGCCGGCGCGGCGCCCTGGCATGACGACTTGGAGCCCTACCAGCGTCTTATCGCCCGGTTGCGCCCTGGCGCGGGGCTGATTTTTGACTCCCTCAATCTCTGGGATATCTGCGCCCTGATCGCCGCCAGCCAGGGTTACTGCGGCAGCAGCCTGCATGGCCGCATCGTGGCGATGGCCTTTGCCCTGCCGCGCCTCAATGTGATCCATCCTTCTCGGGCCGGCCGCCCGAGCAAGCAGGAAGCCTACGCGGCAACTTGGGACGCAGAGGAGCCCGCCGTCGTGGCCGTGGAGGGGGTCGCGGAAGGGATGCGCCGAGCGCTGTACCCCAGAAAGGCTCCGCGAAGGGAGGCGGCACATCGTCTCCGCATGCGCTACCGGCAGGGTTTCGCGGTCTGGGAAGATTTGCTGACGTGAACGGGCAGGGCTTGAGTTATCGGTAATGGCGTGCCGAGCGTATCTCAAGGGCAAGAAAAAGGCCAAAGGCTGGCCTTTGCAAGGGAAGCGGAGCAGTGCGTGGCCCCCGTGTTCCCCGGGCTAAAAGTGAAAAAGGGCGATTCGCTGGAATCGCCCTCTATATTTGGCTCCCCGACCTGGACTCGAACCAGGGACCTGCGGATTAACAGTCCGTCGCTCTACCGACTGAGCTATCGGGGAATCGAGAAGGTGCGTATGATAATGACTGAATCCCAGTTGGTCAACAGTAAAGTGGTGAAAAAAGGGGCTTGCCCGTTTCGCGGCGCGGGATTGTAATGTGCATTTTCCATGGCCGAAGACATAGCTATTTCACGTCACGAAGAATTTACCCAGGCGGTGGCCCTTCACCGGGCCGGAAGGCTGGAGGAGGCAAAGGCCCGCTATCAGGCTTTGCTCGCCCAGCAACCGGAGGCCGCCGATATCATCCATCTCCTGGGGCTGACGTATTTTCAACTCAAGGACTACGCGGCGGCGGAGCCGTTGCTGCGCCAAGCCATCGCCTTGCAGGGGCGAGCCGCCGATTTCCATTTCAACCTGGGAGCGATGCTGCTGGAGCAGGGACGCTACCAGGAGGCGGAAGGGACATTTCGCCAAGCGTCGCTGCTGAAGCCCTACGACGGGGATATCCTGAACAATTTGGCGGTTTCGCTCGTCTCCCTGCGGCGTTACGGGGAGGCCGAGGTCGTGTTGCAGCAGGCTCTGAGGCTGCTGCCGGACGACGCCGAACTCCATTTCAATTTGGCCAATGCCCTTCGCGCCCTTGGCCGCGAGGCGGATGCGGAGGCGCGTTTTCGCCGGGCGCTTGCACTGCGGGGAGGCTACGGCGCGGCCTGGGCGAACCTGGGGGAGTTGCTGCTTTCCCAGCGCCGCCTGGATGAAGCGGAAAGCTGCTTCCGTAATGCTCTGGAGGCCATGCCTGGCATGGCCGAGGCAAGGAACGGCCTAGCCGCCGTGCTGCGGGGCCGCAATCGCCTGGGTGAGGCCGAGGCGGTGTTGCGGGGCTTGCTGGCGGAAAAACCGGACTATGCCGAGGGGTGGAACAATCTGGGCGTGGTGCTGAACGATGCCTGGCGGCTGGAGGAGTCGGAAGGCTGCTTCCGCCGGGCCCTGGCGCTACGGCCGGAGTATGCCATCGCGTGGAACGGCTTGGGCAGCGTGCTGATGGACGCCCACCGGACCGAGGAGGCCAAGTCGGCCTATCTGGCCGCCATCGCCGCCGAGCCCGATTACCCTCATGCCCACTGGAACCTGGGCATCCTGTTCTTGACGCTGGGAGATTTCGCCCATGGCTGGCCGGAGTACGAGCAGCGCTTGCGGTGTCCGGAGGTGTCCCATCTCTATGCCGGCTATGCCGCGCCTCTGTGGCAGGGCGAGAGCCTGCAAGGCAAGACGATTCTGCTCCATGCCGAGCAGGGTCTGGGCGACACCTTGCAATTCATCCGTTTCGCGACGGAAGTGGCGCGCCGGGCGGAACGGGTGGAGGTGGAGTGCCAGCCGGGGCTGAAGCGCTTGTTGTCCACCGTGGATGGCGTGGCCGGGGTATATGTCAAGGGAGAGGCCTTGCCGCCCCATGATGTGCGTTGCCCGATGATGAGCTTGCCCTACCGCTTGGGCGTGAACGCCGTGGCCGACATTCCGGCCCGCGTTCCTTATCTGGCGGCGGAGCCGCGCGCCGTCGACGCCTGGCGGGAGAAGCTGCGGCCGTTGCCGGGATTGAAAGTGGGCTTGGTATGGGCAGGGGACCCGAGAAAGCACGATCCGGAATCCAACCGCATCGATCAGCGGCGCAGCTTGAAGCTGGCGGTTTTCGAGCCCTTGTTCGGCCTGAGTGGGGTGAGCTACGTCAGCCTGCAAAAGGGGGAGGCGAGTGCCCAGGTTCGCGCCCACGAGGGCAGGGTGATGGACTGGATGGGGGAGATGGAGGATTTTGCCGATACCGCCGCCTTGGTTGCGTGCCTGGACCTGGTGATCGCGGTGGATACTTCCGTCGCCCATCTCGCCGGAGCACTGGGAAAGGAAGTGTGGCTGCTGTCGCGCTTCGACGGCTGCTGGCGCTGGATGCTGGGGCGTTCCGACAGCCCCTGGTATCCCACCATGACGCTTTTTCGCCAGTCGAAACCGGGGAGCTGGGATGCCGTGATCGCGGAGGTCGGCAACGCCCTTGCTGCCAGGCTGTCGGGCAATGGTTAGGGGTGTGCGGGTAACTTGAACATCGCACAGGCTATCGCGCTCGCTCTTCGTCGCCATCAGGAAGGCCGCCTCGATGAGGCGCAGGAACTTTACCGTCAGGTGCTCGACGTGGCCCCCACGCATTCGACCGCTTTGCACTTGCTGGGGGTCATCGCCCACCGCCGGGGCGAACTGGAGCGTGCCGAGGAATTGATTCGAGCCGCCATCCTCCACGATCCCCGCTACGCCGAGGCCCACAACAACCTGGGCAATCTGCTTCGGGACAGGGGGCGGATGGACGCGGCGCTGGCCGCCCATCGCGCCGCCCTGGCAATCAACTCGGGCGATTGCGAAATCCACTTCAGCCTGGGGGTGACTTACCAGGCCGCTGGGCGCCCGAACGAGGCAGGCGAGGCCTATCTTCAGGCACTGGCCCTCAATCCGTCCTACGGAGGGGCCTGGGTGAACCTGGGGAATGTCCTCGCCGGCCAGGGGCGGAGGGAAGAGGCCCTGGCCTGTTTCAGCCGGGCCATCGAGATCCGTCCGGGCTTGGCGGAGGCCCACTATAACCTGGCTCGCCTCTTCCAGCAGGGGGGGGAGGTGGATGCCGCCGCGGACCATTACCGGCGGGCGCTGGATTCCGATCCGTGCTTGGCCGAGGCCTGGTACAACCTGGGTACCCTGTGCCTGGAGCAGGAAAAAGTGGACGAGGCGGTGGCGCATTTGCAGCGTGCCTTGGAACTGAAGCCCACCTATGCCGACGCGCTCAACAACCTTGCCAAGGCCCTGAAGACGCGCGGCGACATGGAAGGCGCCCTGGCGGCCTACCGGCGGGCCTTGGCGGCGCAGCCCGACGACAGGGAAATCTTCAGCAACCTGCTGCTCGCCTTGAACTATGTCTCCATCGCCGAACCCGAGGCGGTTTTCGCGCTGCACCGGGACTATGCCGCGCGCTTCGAGGAACCCCTGCGCCCCGGCTGGCAGCCCCATGCCAATCTCCGAGAGCCCGAGCGCAGATTGCGCATTGCTTACCTGTCGCCGGATTTCCGCCGCCATCCGGTGGCGAATTTCATCCAGCCGGCGTTGCGCTGCCACGACCGTCGCCATTTCGAGGTCTGGTGCTATGACACCCATGGCGTGGACGATGGCCTTACCGCGCAGTTGAAATCCCTCTCCGACCAATGGCGGGATGTGGCCGCGCTGACGGACGAGGCCCTCGCGGCGCGAATCCGGGAGGATGGCATCGATATCCTGGTGGACCTGTCCGGCCATACGGCGGGCAACCGCCTCGGGACGTTCGCCCGCAAGCCCGCTCCGGTGCAAGCGACTTGGCTGGGCTACCTCAACACGACAGGGCTGGCGGCCATGGACTGGCGTCTCACCGACGGGCGGGCCGACCCCCCGGGCGTGAATGACGCCTTTTATTCCGAGGCCCTGGCACGCCTTCCCCACAGCCAATGGTGCTACCACCCTTTCGATGGCATGCCGGAACCCGGCCCCCTGCCGGCAAGGAGAAATTCCCACGTGACTTTCGGTGCTTTCGGTCAGGTGGCGAAGATTTCCGGCGAGACCCTCGATGTATGGGCCCGGGTGCTGCGCGAGGCGGAGGGGTCGCGTCTGCTGCTGGTGGGGGTGCCCGAGGGGTGGGCCCGGCAGCGGATCGCCGCGGCATTTCGGCGGCACGGCGTGGAGGACGAGCGCCTCGACTTCCGGGGGAAACTCTCCCTGGAGGGCTACTGGGCGGCCTTCTCCGAGGCGGATATCGCTCTCGATGCCTTCCCGTACAATGGCGGGACGACTACCTGCGATGCCCTGTGGCAGGGCTTGCCGGTCGTGACCCTGAGCGGCGTCCGCACGGCCTCCCGCGGAGGGCGCAGCCTTCTGACGGCCCTGGGACGGCCGGAATGGATAGCGGCCACGGCGGAGGAGTTTGTCCGGATAGCCCATGGGCTCGCGAGGGATGTCGCGTCCCTGGAACAGATACGAAAGGCGCTGAGGCAGTGGATGGAGGCTTCACCATTGAGAAACGAAAAGGAATTTACCCTGGGGCTTGAGCGGGCATACCGCCAAATGTGGCGGAAATGGTGTCAAGAGGGCCTGAAGAGGTGAACGGCTTGCTGAATCAGGGGCTGGAGGCCCATCGCCAGGGGCGTTTTCAGGAAGCGGAGGAGCGCTACCGGCAAGCCATGCTCGCCGGCGGCGAAACGGGCAGGGAGGGGCGCTTCCTCTGCGGCACGCTGTTGTTGCAGCTTGGCAGGCTGCCCGAGGCCGTGGCTTTGCTGAGCCAGTCGGCGGAGGAAAGCCTCGGTGATTACCGGCCCTGGCTCAATCTCGGCGAGGCGCTGCGCCTAGCTGGCCGGCTGGAGGAGGCCGGCCAGGCGGCAAGACAGGCTTTGCTCCTGGCGCCTGCCCTGCCCGCCGCCCAGGTGCTGCTGGGCAATCTCGACCGGGCGGCTGGCCGTTCCCTGGACGCGCTGCGCCACTATCGCCAGGCCCTGAATGGGGAACCGGGGTTCGAGGCGGCCTGGGTCAACGCCACGGCCCTCCTGCTGGAACTTGGCAAGGCGCGGGAGGCGCGGGACGAGGCCTTGGCGGGGCTTACGCTCTGTTCGGCGCCGGAACTGAAAAAGCTCCTTGGCCGCGCCATGTTTGCCCTGGGGGAGGTCGCGGCGGCGATTGACGCCTTTCTCCAAGCCGGCGATGCCGAATCGCTGGTGATGGCGGCGCTGATACGGCACGACGAGGGAAACGACGAGGAAGCCCATCGTTTTTTCCGCAGGGCGCTGGAAGCCGACCCCTATAGCGCCCTGGCCCGATACAACCGGGCACGGGTCCTGCGCGGCGAAAACAAGCTGGACGAGGCAGTGGCCGACTTGAGGGTGTGTGTTGAGCATCACCCCTCCTACCGCCCTGCCCTGGGTTTCGCCGCGGAATTGATGCCATTGGTGGGGGACTTTGCCGGGCAGGAAGCGGTCAAGGGCCGCCTCTTATCCCTGGGGGTGGTCGAAGGGGAGGTGGCGGCCGCGCCTTTCGAGATACTGTGTCTGGCTGACGACTGCTCCCTGCAACTGGCCGCTGCACGTCAAGTCGCCAAGGAGCTTCCCTCCCCGAAACCGCGGCCTCCGGTGCCCGGAGGGAGGGCGTGCCTGACCATAGGCTACCTGTCTTCCGACTTCGTCGACCACGCACTTTCCCGCGTCATGGCCGGCGTGTTTGAGCGCCACGACCGGGGTGCCTTCAAGGTGGTGGCCTATGCCACCCGCACCGACGACGGCTCCGACATCGCCGCCCGTATCCGAGGGGCGGCGGATGCGGTCCGGGACGTGGCAGGGCTCCGTCCCCAGGAGGTTGCTTCCCTTATCGCCCAGGACGGCGTGGACATCCTGGTGGACCTCAACGGCCACACCTGGGGCTCCATGCTCGGCGTGCTGGGATACCGGCCGGCGCCGGTCCAGGCCACCTACATGGGCTACCCCGGCACGACGGGGTACGAAGCGGTGGATTATCTGATCGCCGACGGCTTCGTGGTTCCTCCGGAAGCGGAAAAATACTATAGCGAGGCGGTGGCGCGCCTTCCCCATTGCTACTGGGCCCCGGACGACAGGCCGGCTGAGGCGGAATTCCTATCCCGCAAGGACTGCGGCCTTCCCGACGAGGGTTTTGTTTTCGCCTGTTTCAACCGGGCCAACAAGTTCTCGGGGGAAATGGTCGGTACCTGGCTTTCCATCCTGTCCCAAGTCCCCCGTTCGGTATTGTGGCTGGTGGCCGAGCATCCCAGTTTGCAAAGATCCCTGCGCGAGAGGGCGATGGAGGCGGGCGTTTCTCCCGAGCGCCTGGTGTTTTCGGCGCCGGCGGCTTATGGCCGCTATTTGGGCCGGCTGGCTCGGGTGGACCTCTTCCTCGATACCTATCCTTACAACGCCCACACCCTGGCTTTCGACGCCCTGCGCCTGGGAACGCCCATACTCACTCTCTGCGGCCAAAGCTTTGCCGCCCGGGTGGCGGGTTCCATGCTGAGCGCCCTGGGGCTGCCCGAACTGATCGCGCCGGATGCCACGGCCTACCGCGAGCAGGCCGTGGCATTGGCCCATGACCCGGCGAAGCTGGAAAGCCTGCGCCGTCACCTGCGGGAGGTTAGGGGCGAGACCCCCGTCTTCGATACGGAGGTTTTCACCCGCCATTTGGAGGAGGCCTACCGGTCGATGTGGCAGCGTGCCCGGATGGGCCTGGGGCCCGCCGCTATTTCAGTGCCCGAGAAAGGGAGTGACCATGGCGCTTGAGGCGGGAACCGCCGCCATGCTGGCCGAGGGGCGAAGCCGGCTGCTCCAGGGGGATGTTGGCGGGGCCCGGGAGAGATTCGATCTCGCGGCCAAGGGCGCCCCGGACGATCTGCAAGTGCCCTTCGGCATCGGCAACGCCTGGTATGAGTCCGGTGATGCGGCGACGGCCGTCGAATGGTTCCGCCGGGCCCAGGGCCTCGATCCCCGTTGCGCCGAGGTCCATTACAACCTGGGGGTCGCCCTGCAGGAACTCCAGCGCGACGAGGAAGCGGAACAGGCCTACCGGGCGGCTTTGTCGTCGCGGGCCGATTACGTGCCGGCCCTCAACAATCTGGGCATCGTTCTTCGCCGCCTGCGCCGCTACGGGGAGGCCCTGGCCCCGGCCCTGAGAGCGGCCGAACTGGCGCCCCAGGATGCGGAGGTCCTCAATAACCTGGGCCAGGCCCTGGCCGACCTGGGCCATGTGGCGGAGGCGGAGGCCAGCTACCGCGAGGCCTTGCGCCTACGCCCCGATTACCCGGAGGCCTGGGGAAACCGTGGCGTGGCGCTGATGAGCCGAGGCGAGCTGGATGCGGCCGTCGAATGCTTCGAGGCGGCCATCCGGCTTCGCCCCGGCGATGCCGATGCGCGTCTCAACCTCTCCCATGCCCTGCTCCTCCAGGGGAAGCTCGAACGGGGCTGGGAAGAATACGAGCAGCGGCTGTCCGAGCATTGCGGCGACAGCCGTTCGGCCATCGGGGCGCGCCGCTATTCCCAGCGCGCATGGCAGGGGGAGGATTTGAGCGGCGGGTCGCTGGTGCTGTGGGCCGAGCAGGGGATGGGGGACCAGATTCTTTTCGCCGGCGTGATTCCCGATTTGCTGGCGCGGGGCGGGCGACTCATCGTGGAGTGCGACCCGAGGCTGGTGGCGCTGTTCCAGCGCTCTTTCCCCGCTGTCCGCGTGGTGTCCCGCCAGGACCCGCCGGCGGCGGAGGCGCAGGCGGCGGATTGGCAGTTGGCCCTGGGGTCGCTGCCGCGCCATTTCCGCCGCGCCCTGGGCGATTTTCCGTCCCATGGCGGTTATTTGCGCGCCGACCCGGCCAGGGCCGCCGCCTGGGGAGAACGGCTGGGAAAGGCGGGAAAACTGCGCGTGGGCCTGAACTGGGCGGGCAACCCGGCATTCCGCCACGACCGCTGGCGCTCGGCCAGCCTGGCGGACTTCGCGCCCTTGGGCGGCGTTCCTCATGTGGAGTGGTTCAACCTGCATCAGGGCGTGCGCAAGAGCGAATTGGCAATCGCGCCATTCCCCCTCCACGACTACGCCGGCGAGTGGCGTGATTTGGATGACACCGCGGCGTTCATGGCGAATCTGGACCTGGTGATTTCCACCTGCACCGTGATTCCCCACCTGGCGGGGGCCCTTGGGAAACCGGCATGGGTTCTGGTCCATGGTCTGCCTTATTGGGCCTGGGGAGGCGAGGGGAAAGCCACGCCCTGGTACCCTTCTGTCAGGGTGTTTCGTCAGCGGGGTTGGGGGGACTGGCCGGCGGTGATGGCGGAAGTGGCCGCTGCCCTGGGAGAGTTGGCCGTGGGGGGGGCGGAACTGGCTCCTAAGGCATGAAGAGTTTCAGGGCCTCCGAGACCTGGTCTACGTGTTCCAGAGGCATGGCAGGGTAGAGGGGTAAGGACAGGGTTTCTTCGCCCATCTGCTCTGCTGACGGAAAACGTCCCTTCGGATAAGCGAGCGTGGTCTGAAAATGGCTGAGCAGATGGATGGCACGGTAATTCACAGTGGTTCCGATGCCCAGGGACTGGAGATGGGCCACAAGGCTGTCGCGGTGTTCCGGGCTGACCCGGATGGGGAAGAGGTGGCGGGCATGCCGGCTATTGGGGCGTGTGGCGGGAAGGGTGATACCAGGAATACCAGCCAATTGCTTACGATAACGCTCAGCGAGTTTTTCCCGCTTTGTCCGATTGATTTCCAGCCGTTGCATCTGGGGCAGGAGCATGGCGGCCTGGATGTTGTCCATGTTGTATTTCCATCCAAGCATGGTCATGTCCCAGTGTTGATAGCCTTCCCGGTAACGATCGGAGGCGGTCTTGGTCATGCCGTGCAGGCGAAGCTTCTTGAGGGTTTCGTGCAGGGCGCTGTCCCGGTACGCTAAAGCGCCGCCTTCCCCACAGGTCATGTTCTTGGTGGCGAAGAAGGAAAAGCAGGCGGCGTCGCCGAGTTGTCCCGGCTTCACGCCATCCCGTTCGCCTTCTATACAGTGAGCCGCATCCTCGATGAGCGCCAGGCCATGGCGGTCAGCGATGGCTCGCAGACGGCGCATGTCGCACATCAGGCCATAGAGGTGCACTGCCAGGATGGCGCGGGTGCGGGGCGTGATGGCGGCCTCAACCTGTTCGGCATCCAAGTTGCCGCTGTCCGGTTCCACGTCCACGAACACGGGGCGCGCGCCGGCTTCCTGAATGGCGGCTGCCGTGGCGATGAACGTCATGGGAGTGGTGATGACCTCGTCGCCGGGACCGATTCCCAATGCCAGCAGCACCATGTGCAGCGCCCCGGTGCAACTGGTTGTGCCCAGGGCATGAGGAACCCCCAGATAGGCGGCGAATTCGTTCTCAAAGCGGGCCACCCATTCCCCGGTGGTCAGGATCGGGCTTTTGAATACTTCGGCAATGTTGGCAAGCTCGGCCTCGCCCAGGTCGTGCATGAAGAAAGGAACACGCATCAGTGCATTTCCCGCTTGCCCGAGGCGGTGATGATGGGGATGTGGCGCATCCAGCGCTGGTTTTCCCACCAATCCGGGTTGTCGCGGTACCAGGCCACGGTTTTCGCCAGGCCATCGGCGAATGACGTTGCTGGCGTCCAATCCAGCAGGGCCGCGGCCTTGCTGGAATCCGCCGTGTGGCGGAAAACCTGGCCGGGGCGTTCGCCCACGGTCTGGATTTCGCTTTGGCAATGGGGGATGAGTTCCCGTATGGCGTGAGCGATTTCCAAAACGCTCATGTCCACGCCGCTGCCCAGGTTGATGACTTCGCCGCAGTATTTATCAATATCGCCGTGCAGCAGGCGGTCCAGCGCCTCGCAATGGTCCTGGACGAAGAGGAAATCCCGCCGGGCGGAGCCGTCGCCATGGACGGTAAGCGGCTCGCCGAGCAGGCAACTGGTGATGAAGCGAGGGATGACCTTTTCCAGGTGCTGGCGGGGGCCGTAATTGTTGAACGGCCTCACGATGACGGTCGGTATGCGGTAGGTCTGCCAATAGGAATAGACCAGCCGATCGGCGCCGCATTTCGCGGCGGCGTAGGGACTCATGGGATTCAGGGGGTGGCTCTCGTCCATGACGGGGGAAAGGGCGGAGCCGTACACCTCGGAGGTGGAGATGTGAATGAACAGCTGGATGCGGTCCCGGTAGCGCAGCACGGAATTGGCGACCACCTGGGTGCCGAGGACATCGGTTTCGACGAACTGCCGGTTGTCGAAAATGGAACGGGTGACGTGGGATTCCGCCGCGAAGTGGACCACCATGTCGCTGCGGCTCACCAGCGAATCGACAATATCCGCATTGAGCACGTTGCCGTGCCAGAACTCGAAACGATTCGAGTCGAAGCCGCCTTCCGGAAGATTATGCACGCTGCCGGCATAGGTGAGGGCGTCAAGGACGATCAGCCGGTAATCGGGATATTTATCGTACAGGTGATGAACGAAGTTGCTGCCAATGAATCCGGCGCCTCCGGTAATCAAGACGGTCTTCACGCCCTTCCTTCCAGGATCGAAATGCTTGCGGGACCCATGTTCAGTACCAGGTCGAGGGCCGACAGATAGGGCATGAAATCACCGTGCAGTTGCGGGTAAACAGGGTGGACATAGTCCTGCCATTCTAGCTTTACCCCCGCCTGGGCGAAAAGACCGGCATCCAGGTAATTGCGCGCCGCATCGCCGGTGAGATAGCAATCGGCCCCGAAATGGCGGCAGATGTTCAATAAGCGTTCGCTTTTATCCCCGGAGATACCCAGTTGCGACGAGCGCACGAGGGTGCGGCGCAGCCCCAGCCATTCGCACATCAGGGCCACAACCGCGATATCGAGGTCAACCAGCCGTTGCCAGGGTTGGTTCAAGAGCGCTTCCAGCGGTGGCAGATAGCGGTCGAGATAGGGGGATTTGGCGTAATTCTGGGCGATGGCGGCAATGTGCTTGCGCGCCCAGGGATGGGACGTGACGATTTCGGTATCCGCGATCCGTTGACCCTGGCAGCCGCTCGTTTTGACCGGGACGGTGAGCCAGAGTGGCCCCGTGGGGGATTTGATGCGGTTCCGGTTGCGCCAGCCATGCTTGTCGAACTGGACATCATCGTAATAGACGAAGATGTCGCTGCGACGCATTTGGTCGAAGAAGCCCAGCCAGGGAAGATAGCCGGGCTGGAGAATGACCAGTCTAATGCTGGATGGGGACGTCTTTGACAAGATTACTTTACTGTTGCAGCGGATGTTTTGCGTGCTTCCGAGGAATGTTCTCGAAAGAATAATTCCCACGGCTGCCGGTCGGTTATCTTCTGAGGCTGGCAGTCTTGCCGCACGTAGTGGGTTGGCGGGATGTCTTTTACAACGATGCTTCCCATGGCCACGATGCTCCAGTCGCCTACAGTAATGTCTGAACGAATGGCTGTATTTATGCCGAACATGCAACCGGCGCCTATGCGCGTATACCCGCCGACACTGACGCCTGGCGCAAAGAAGCAGGTGGCGCCGACAATACAGTCGTGGCTGATGGAGACGCCACTCCACAGAAGCGTTCCTTTGCCCAAGGAGACGTTCGGGCCGATGAAGGAGTGCGCGTTCACAAAGCAATTTCCAGCGATGGTGGCGGTTTTGGATATGGCTGCCTGCGGATGGTAAACATTAGCCAGGTTGAATCCATGGCTTGTAATTATCTCCATCCATTTTGCACGGGTCGTCGGTGTGCCGACGGCAACGAAGAACTCCGCTGAAGGCATGTCCTTGAATGCCGCGAAGGGGCCAAGGACGGGGTGTCCCGATACCGATTGGCCAGCCAGTTCTCGCCGGTCATCGAGAAATGCCACTTCATATCCCGAAAGGGAAGCGGCTTCGGCTACTTCCCTGCCTAGGCTTTCCGCACCAAGAATTATCAGTTTTGTCATAGTCAGGACAGGGTACGTTACTCTTTGGTCAGGAGAATGTTGTCAATGGCGAGGACATCCAAGCCGCTGGTTACGAATGTTCTCAAAGCGTCTTCAGGAGAATTGACTATCGGTTCGCCATTGGTGTTAAAAGAGGTGTTAATGAGGATTGGTGTGCCCGTATTTTCTTGAAATTTCATCAGTAATTCGTATAGCAAAGGTTCCCGCTCTTCCATAATGGTTTGGAGGCGGCCAGTCCCATCGGCATGAACGGCGCCGGGCGCTTTTTGGGCGGCGTTGGCGTGGAAGTGAAAGGCTTTTTCCATGAACAGTACCGGATCCGTATCCTGGGTTTGAAAGTAACGTCCTACGGAACTGTAAGGAAGCATGGGCGCAAAAGGTCGAAATCCCTCGCGGTATTTAATGCTGGCGTTAAGTCTGTCCTTGATCTCCGCCTTGAGGGGATTGGCAAGAATGGAGCGATGCCCGAGCGCACGCTGGCCAAATTCGGCTCGGCCTTGGAACCAACCCACAACGAACCCAGCAGCGATCAAGTCTGCTACGTCGGAGGCAATGTTGCCGCTTATCCGATGCTTCAAGCGATACTTTTCAATGATATCGCCAATTTCAGATTGTTCGAAGGCTGGCCCTACTGCCGGGACGATGGAATTTGTTTCGATCTTTATGTTTCTTCTGATCGAGGCGTCAAGCGCGGCGCCAATAGCATTGCCACTATCGTCAGGGGCAAAACCTATGTAGGAACGCGAGAATGGCGTACGCGAGGTAATGGCGCCATTGAAGAGGCAATTCATGGCCACGCCACCGGCAAAGCACAGATGGGTGGAGTCAGTCAGCCGATGCGCTCGGGTAAGTAACCGGATAAGGGTGGTTTCCAGGAGTTGCTGCATGGCAGCAGCGAGGTCGAAATGGCATGGCAATAGAGGATCATCTGGCGATCTTGGCTTTCCCAGTAGGTCAACCAAGTGTTTTCCATACATTTCTGGACGGTCAAAATTGTAGAAATCGAAGAATTTGAGGTTGACCTCGTAGCGGCCATCGTCTTCCAGTTGGATCAGTTTCTTAATTTGGGGGGCGTTGGCGGGGTTGCCATAAGCGGCCATTCCCATAATTTTCCATTCATCCGAGAAGGGGCGGAAACCGAGGAACTGAGTGATGGCCGCATAGACGCACCCGATGGAGTTAGGAAATACCTCCGATTCCAGCAAGGTAAGTTCCCCCCCTTTGCCATGGAAAATAGAGGTCGTTTTTTGCTCACTCCAGCCATCTACGATGACGACCGCTGAATCCTCGAATCCCGAGGCATGAAATGCCAGGCGTGCATGCGCCAGGTGGTGGTCAACATACTCAATGACCACCTGGCGGCCGTTGCTGGCGGTAAATTTCTGCTCTGTCAGATGGGGGAGCAGCAGGCCAGGAAGCAGATGGTTGGGAACGGACGTCAGCCATTCGCCGGGATATCTCATCCAGTCCGAGAAACCGGGGCGATACTTGAGGGCAATGTTTTCACCGGGATTCCACGCAATGGAAAAACAATCCACGCGGTCCATGCCTATTTTTGCCACGTCAAGGCAGTAGCTTAGAGCCTGATGGGGAAAAGAACGGTCATGCTTGATGCGGCTGAAGCGCTCTTCAGGCACGGCGGCAATCAGTTGACCATCGTGCATGAGGGCCGCGGAACTGATCGGCCCTGACATATGGATTCCTAGGACGTAGGTTGACAATTGAATTTCCCTCTAAGGAGCCTGTCTCGTCTTTATTCCATGATTTTTTCGAGAGGGGCATGGCGTTCCCACCATTTCTGGAACATCAGCAGGTTCCAGAGCCGGGGGCCATGGTTGGCGCGGCCTTCAACGTGTTCCTCCATCAGTTGCTGGACGGTTTCTGGCCGGAGCAAGCCGTGCAGGGCCAGGCGCTCGGGTGTCAGGGTGGCCTTGAGCGTTGGCTGAAGCGCGTTTCGCAGCCATCCATCCACCGGCAGCACGAATCCTTCCTTGGGCCGGTTGATGATGTTGTCGGGCAACAGATCGCGCACAGCTTCCTTGAGAATATGCTTGCTCCGTCCTGTGCGGATTTTCATCGAACCCGGCAGGCGCGCGGCGAACTCCATCAGGCGGTAATCCAGGAAGGGCGGCCTCACCTCCACCGAATGGGCCATGGAGAGCCGGTCCACGAAGGCTAGTACCTGATCCGGCAGCAGGGTGGCGAAGTCGCAAGCCAACGCGCGGTTGAGCGGGTCGGGCGTGGCGCATCCATCATAGATGTGCCGCAGGAGGCTTTCGCTGCTTTCCCCCGCGCAAAGGGCCAGCATCTTGCTGCTCAGCAGGCTCCGCTTGCCTTCGTCCGTCCACAGCGTGAGGCTGGCGCGGCGCGCGGCTTCGTCGCCGTATTTTAGCAGGGAGCGCAGATAGTCCGGCTGGTCCTGGTAGGGACGCAGCAAGTCCCATTCAGCCTCAGTCAGGGTATCCAGTTTTTCGGCCAGGGAGGGGAAGTGGTGCAGGGGCTGCGCCAGGCGATGGGCCAGATAGCTGCCGAACAGTTCGTCCGCGCCATCGCCGGAAAGGGCGACCTTGACATGCCGGGCAATCAGACTTGTGACGAAATAGGTTGAGGTCACGCCGGAAAAGGGTTCGTCGAAGGCATCAACCACCGCGTCGAGATTGTCCACGATATCCTGCGCCGTCAGGACGTGCTCGTGATGGTCGGTGCCGTAAAGACTGGCCACTTGCCGGGCGCAGTCCCGATCCGCCTGCTTGTGCGGGATGTCGTCCTCATAGACGAGAGAAAAGGTCTGCACGCGCTGGCCGCCAAGACGGCTCATCAGGGCAACGACGCTGGAACTGTCCAGCCCGCCGGAGAGGTATGCGCCGAAGGGAAAATCGGCGCGCATGCGCAGGCGCACGCTGTCCTCCAGCAGCTCCCGTATCCGTGCGGCCGCCGTGGCGTCGTCCATTTGCGGGTCTTCGTTGAAACGCAGGGACCACCACGTATCGCGCCGCAAGGCGCCCTGCTCGAAGATAACCCGTTCCCCCGGCCTTAATTGTTCGATGCCCGCAAAGGCGCTCCAGGGCGAGGGGATGTTCTTGAAGCTGAAGTAATGGTAGAGGGCGCGGTAGTCCGGCGTGCGTGGGGTGTCCGGATGGGCGAGGAGGGATTTGATCTCCGAGGCAAACAGCAAGCGGCCATTGGCGCGGCAGAAGTACAACGGCTTGATACCAGCGCGGTCCCTCGCCAGGAGCAGTTTCTTGCGGCGCTCGTCCCAAAGGGCGATGGCGAACATGCCGTTGAGATGATGGAGGAAATCGTCGCCGTGGGCTTCATACAAATGCACCAGGGTTTCGGTGTCGGAGTGGTGGCTGGAAAAGCGGTGTCCTTCGGTCTCAAGCCGCGCGCGCAGCTCGGGGTGGTTGTAGATTTCGCCATTGAAAATCACGGCGATACTGCCGTCTTCGTTGAATACCGGCTGCTGGCCGCTTTGGGGGTCGATGATGGCGAGCCGTCGCATGCCGAGGGAGATGCCGGGGCTTTCCCAATAGCCCGCATCATCCGGGCCGCGATGGACAACGGCCTGGGTCATTCGCCTCAGGGCGGCGCCATTCGCCGGCCCCGTGAAGCCGCATATGCCGCACATCAGCCGGATTCCGTCGCGGATGACTGGAAATCGTCATTTTCCGTCAGGCGCAGCAAGGTTATGGCGCGTTGCGCTTCAGCGTTGTTGACAACTTTCCAATAGTTGTGTTGCCATGAGCGGTACTGCCAATCCGGGCAGGTGGCGCAAAGGGGCAGGTCGCGTCCCTGGCCCGCTAGGTGCTTTTCCCGGTAGAGGCGAAAGCCCTCCCCATGCCAGATTTCCGCGATGGACTGATGATTAACGTTACCCATGCTAGTGTTGGCGGCGATATCATAGCCACAGACCATGACGTTGCCCCGGCTGTCGATGTTCAGGCGCTCGAAGATGAAAGGGCAGGGCACGGCTTCGGTATCGATGTAGGGGGTGGCGTCCGCCGAGCGTTCGGCATCCAGTCGGGTGTTGCTGCCCCAGGTGAGAAATTTGCGCCCGATGAAATTGTCCACGCCGATCTCCTCGCGCCAGAAGGCTTCCACGGCGTCAATGTCCACGCCCTTCTGGTTGACGCCGGAGGCGACGATTTTCGACGGGCTGTTCATCGCGTTGCGCAGGCGGAGCATGCGGCGGACATTGTCCACCAGCTTGTGCCATTTCAGGCCCTTGCGCACCACCGAATAAGTGGCCTCGTCCCTGGCATCAACGGAAAATTCGATCATGTCCACCCCCGCGCGCAACAGGGCAAGGGTGGTCTTTTCCGTGAACTTGGAGCCGTTGGTGATCAAGCCGATGCGGCAGCCCGCTTCCTTGGCGTACACCAATAGTTCTTTCGCCTTGGGATGGAGCATGGGCTCGCCACCCCCGGAGATGCGCAGATAGGCGCCATGCTGTCCCGCCTCGTCGGCGATTTTCCGGAAAAGCGCTTCCGGCATGAAGGGGGCGTCACGGTAATCATCGCGGATGTTGGACTGCGTATAGGGGCAGTGGGGGCACTTCGCGTTGCAGGGATAGACGAAGGAAAGTACCAGCATCATGGGAAAACGGGCCGCCTCGGGGCGAAGGCCATAATTCGTCTCCCTGGAGGTGTCCTGCGCTTCTGCTGGCTGTTTGCTCATGGACATTCCGCAGTGACGGGTTCGCCCTGGTGATACCAGAAGGGGCGGGTTCCAGGCAATTTTTCCTCATCGTAGCTGGCTCCGGCAGTTTGCCAGTCCCGGCATCCCTGACAGATGGACGGCAAGGCATTCCAGCGGTGTTCCCGGTGGGGAGTGCGGACAGCCGCCCCTAGGCGTTGCCAGGCTTCCTTGACGGAGAGCGTGTCACCGATGGCGCCGACGCTGAAGAGTCCTTCGTAATCCACGGCGCAGGTCACGACCTTGCCATCCTGGTGGATGGCCATGGTGTTGTTGCCCCAGGGACAGGCGATGCGGAAATCGGAATCGTGGTCAATGTTGGGCGCATGCACCACGCCGCCCCATTCCAGTTGCGGGCGTACCTTGACCTCGGCACCACGCTCCTGCCAGTGGCGGCGATATTCCTCCACCTCGTGGCCGTTGATGTCCTGAAGCACGGAGAACTGGCAGATGATGGCGGGGTAGGCCTGTCCCCTCTGGGCTTTCCGGTTCAGCAGATTTTCGACCTGGGCGTAAATCTTTTCCCTCTTTCCCCCTACCCGGACTTTCTCGTAGGTTTCGGTGCTGAAGCCGTCAATGGAAAGAATGAAGCGCTTGAGTGGGGACTCCAGTACCCGCTCGATGTTGTCCCAGCGATCGAGCAGCATGGCGTTGGAGTTGAGCACCAGGTTGTTGCAGCCCACCTTGGCGGCGTAGTCGAGCCGGTTCCACAGTTCGTTGTCCTTGGCGAGAATCAGCGCTTCGCCGTAGAACGTCGGCCAGAGCTCGGTGCCGGGCGACTCGCGCCCCACTTCCTCGACGATCCGGTTCCACAGCTGCCGTTCCATGTGCTTTTTGGGGCGCACCAGGTTGCGGTGGTTGCAGTGGATGCACTTCTGGTTGCAATAGCTGGTGTTTTCCACCACTAGCTGAGGCGGAAAGGGGTGTTCCACGAGTTGGGACTCAATGGCAAGAAGTTTGTCTTGATGGGCTCTATCCATGGGGTAGCGCGCTCATTTTGCTAGTGGTGATTTCCTCGATATGGACTAGTAAGGTACGTGCCATTTCTGCGATGTCCATAACGAATGCCTCAACAAACTCCTGTCCTGCATGGCCTACGGCATCCCTGAAAGGTTTATCGTCAATGAGGCGTAACGCCATCTTCGTGTATTCCTGATTATTAGTGGCGCAAAGGAAAAGCGTTTCCCCATTTTCGGCGGTGTATATGTGTTGGGCGCGCTCTCGTTTGTCAGGGGTGCCTACCTGCCCATTTAGCAAGGGTAAGATCACCATGGGAACACCGCTTTCCATCGCCTCGGGACTCAGGTGGAATACTGTCGGCTTGCCTGCGGCCATGCACTCGAATACCGTGATCCCGCCGCCGAAGGGGAAAGTGTCGAGGCAAACATCCAGTACCTGGGCGTAAAGCCGAGTGTCGATCCAGCCCACGAAAAAGCATCGATCCGCTACGCCGGCCCTTTCAAAACATTCCTGGATTCGCGGCAAACGGGATTGGCCGCTCCACAGAAAACCTGTATCGGGACGTGCCTGTAGAATATCGGCTACGGCGTCGAGATATTGAGGGTTGTCCAGTTTTTCCACGCGGCCCATGCAGCCCAGCAGGGTTTTCACTGGAAACTGCTGTCGAATTTTTCTTGCTTGATTGTTCAGGTCGGCGTCATAAAGATCGCCTACTGCACCATGAACGCACCGCCAGTTGCGGCTGCCGATACGTTTGAATTTTTCCAGGGTGCCGAGGGCGAAATAGCCGTCGATGTCCTCGAGTTCGACACTGTGGTATTTCATGGACCACCAGATTTGCGCCGGGGCCAAGCGAAGACCGAAGGCAAAGGACATATGTGCGATGTTGGTTGCCCACAGGATGGCGGCTGTGCCGTCGTTTGCCAAACGTCGCCGCAGTTCCAGCAACAACTGGTAGGCCATGCCGCGCAGGTGGGGACACTCGTCGCTCAGGGCGACGATGCGGACACCTGTGTCGAGGAAGGAGGAAAGGGCGCGTTGGTCCACATCGCTCAATACATATACCGATACGGCGCGGCTGGTTTGGTCCATGCTGCGCAGAGCGTCCAAAAGCACCCGGTTTGGCCCGAGGGAATCAAGATGATGGACGACAAAAGCCACGCTGGCGGTATTGGGATTGGCCGGTGAAGGTGTTGGAGGAAGCCGGTTACGCAGTTGGCGTCCTGCCCCGTTCATGAGGGGGGCGACAGTCCGGTAATGGCGGGCGTAGTGTTCCTCGGTTTCGGTCTGATGGACATAGCGCAGATCAAGCTGTAATTCGAGCCAAAGGGCGAGATCGAACCATTCCCGTTCCAGAGCTTGTTGCAGCCAGGGGAGGACAAGGGTCTCCACCGTTGTCCGATTGTCCGTTGCCGGGGTATTGAGGGACAGGCCCACCAAGTCCATGAGGTAGCGGATAGCGGCGTGGGCCGTCGCCTCGTTGGAACTATTGGTGATCACGTTCCGGCTGTGGAGCTGTTCGAGCAAGCTGGAGCGGAGAAGGGCGGCCTGCGGTCGGGCATGCAGCAGTTTCAAATAGTTCTCGAAATAGACGGAGGGTTCCGTCAGGGCTTGAGGGGCGATGGTGGCCACTTGAGCCAAATTCAGCAACATCTCCCCCGTATCAGCCGCATGCCCTCTCTGCTTCAGGAAAAGTTTGAACCCTAATTCAAAAGCGGAAATTGCCTCGTTGACGTGCCCTAATCCTGTGAGAACTTGGCCGAGATTGCAACAATAGACGGGGTCTTCCGGGGAAAACGTTACTGCTTGGACGGCATAAGGCAATGCCTGGCTCGCAAAGCCTAGCCGACTAAGTATGACCGCCTTGAGGTTGAGGGCGGGCGGTGCGTCTGGTGCTATGGCCAGCAGAGGGTCTAATAGCTCATTGGCTTCGCTGAGTCGTTCCTGACGGAAATATCCCAGGGCACGGTTGAACAGGTCGTTGGCTCGTTCTTGCGGGTGCATGCGGGGTTACAGGGGTTTGCGCAGAACAGCGGTGAGTATGAAGGTGCGCAAATCCTCTTCTGGCAGGTCACGGAACTCCTCGCGGACACGCTGCCGGATGTCAGGTGGAGTAGGGAAGTGGGGGGTGCATTGCCAACTCAGGATTTGGTAACCGCTTTTCTCGAACCATGCGCGCCAGTGGGAAACCCGCAGGCCGTTGATCCACAAATCGGGGCGAACCGTGCTGGCGGGACCGTATTCCCCGTCCTCCATGAAAGTCCAGGCGGTGAACTGGTCGGGGTTCTCGTAATGCCGGTGGTCATCCAGGCCGATTCTGTGCTGGACGATGCCTCCCGGTTTGAGCAGTTTATAGTGCCAGGCCAGCGCGTCTTCCGGTTCGTGGACATGCTCCAGGACGGCATTCGAGAACATGAAGTCGATCTGCCCCTCGGGCAAAAGGGTACGAGCCGCATCCAGGCCCGCATAGGCGAAGCGGGCGGCCTGGGTGGTGAGCAGGGCGTTCCAGTCGCCTTTTTGCAGGGCGTCAAGGGGGAGCGCATAGGCCCGTTGGCGGATGGCTTCAGGGTGGGTGCCCAGCAGGACGTAGCGCTCCGGAAAGGCGATGACGTGAAGCAGGAGTTCAAAGCAAGCCTGGGCCGCTTGTTCGGTGTTGTGGAGATGTTCGGAAACATCCACGGCCAAGGCGGTTTCGGCGCCATTGAGGTAGAGAATCAAGCCATGGGCCAGGGGCTGGAAAGAGCCAGCCCCCATTTCCAGCACAGTACGGGGATGCTCATGAAGCATGGCCGTCCAGGCGGGGGAAATATCCTGAATAATGCGCGAGGCCCGTTGTGGATTGTAGGACCATTGATCCGGCCAGCGGGTCTCCAGAAGACGGCGGGAGTGCCATGAGAGGTCGTTGAGTTGCACCCAGTTCAGGTCGGCGAGATCGGGCATAAAGGCCATGGAATAGTGACTGATGCCCCATTATATCGTTCAGTCCATCGCTATGACCACACGGTGGGATGGTGGTTACCGCCCTCTAGCGGAAATTTCCGAGGAGTTATCATGGACCAGGCCAAATGGCCTGGGTGATAATGGAAAAAATTCTTAATGGAGAGAATGGTGGAGCTATCGCAGGTACTGGCGGCGGGGGTTGCGGCTTACGGTGCAGGCCAATTGGAGGAGGCTGAAGCGGCCAGCGAGGAATTGATTCGCTCCTTCCCGAATCGGGCGGAGGGATATGAGTTGAAGGGGGTGCTGCGTTTCAAATTGAAGCAGCATGATGAAGCGTTGCAGTATCTTCAACGCAGTTTGACCCTTAATCCTGATAATGCTGGTGCCTGGAATAATCTGGGTGTGGTTCTGATGGACCTGGAGAAGTGGGGGGAGGCTGGAAATGCTTTTCTCAAAACCCTGGAGCGAAGTCCGGACCACCTCAGCGCTGCACGCCATCTTGGAGTTGTCCTGGAAAAGCTGGAGCGGCCAGGGGACGCGGCAACGCATTATCTTGCCCTGATGCAGCGTTTCGGTCCCCAGGACGATGTGCTGGAGGACTACATTCGTGTCATGGTGGCGCAGGGGCAAGCGGACGCTATCCAGGACAGCTTGCCGGAGGGTTTCATTCCTGCCGTTGTGGCGTTGCTGACGGCGCGTTCGTTTTTGGAGCGCGAGGATTGGGAGTCGGCGGAACGATACAGCTTGGCATCTCTTGCTCTGGTGGGTGGAAAATGGCCAACCCCGGACGTCCATTTGGAGTATTTCCGGGCTATGTATTACATGCTGATCGACGCTTTGCCGCAGAAGGGCTACGGCAAAGGGGGGGAGGCATGTTTTCGTGAGTGCTATCTCGACGGTATCCGCGCAGCGTTTCATGCCAGCGGGGCGCAACTTCCCCGACCTGGCCCTTCGACGGTACGGCGTCTGGCTGTGGTTATTCCGGGCTTTATCAATGAGCACTTCGGCCCCACCGTTCTGGCGATGGGGCTTCTCATCCGTTTCATGGAAAATCTGGGGTGGGAAGCGGTGCTGATCAATTGCGATTACTCGTTTTATAACCAAGCCCTGGCCGGTATCCATGACATCGTGAAACTTCCGGCGGGGCGCTCGCATTATATCTTTGCCGGTCGTGAGTTAACGGTGTTTACACCGGCAGCGGCAGCATTCCGCGAGCGTTTCGAGGAGGTCGGGCGCTTCCTCACAGATTTTGCGCCATCGGTTATTTTTACCGCGGGCACTGAACTCAATCCCTATTCCGACCTGTTGGCCGCGAGTTGGCCAACCCTGGTGGTGCCCATGAATTGGCGCCCACCTTTCTGCTATGGCCATCTGTACCATGTTCCCTCCGAGGACCCGACCATCGTGGGTGCCTTCCGCCGGGTCTTGCCGCCGCAGGCGGATTTGCTGCCCTATGAACGCCTGTTTCCCTTTGTCTTGCCGAACCCCGCTACGCTACGGGAACGGGCCGAGTTCGGCTTGGACGGCGGCGATTTTGTTTACCTGCTCTCGGGTCTGTTGATGGAGGCGGCATATACCCCCGAATATCAGCTTATCCTGGCGGAAATACTCGAACAGGTCGAGCGCGCGCGCTTTCTGATTATCGGCTCGACGGAAGACGCGTTTCCCTGGAGCGAGCCGCGGCTTGAACGCTGGCGCGGGTCCCGGCTAGTCTTTTCCGCGTATCAGCCAGATTTGCGTTCGGTGTTGCGTCTCGGGGATGTCTTTCTTCATCCGCCGGCACCGCGCAACGGCGGCACGGTGCGCCTGTGCCTTGCCGAGGGCCTTCCCGTGGTGGTGGAGAAGCGGAGCGGTTTGAAACTGGTGGTGCCGGATGAGGACATGCTGGACGGGCTGGAGGCATACCGGGATGCGGCGGTCCGCCTCGCCCGTGACCCTGCCTTCCGTGACCGTGCCGCAGCCCGTTCCCGGGAACTCGATGCCCGCTTTGAAGCGGAAGCTGCCGAATACATGCAAACCTTGGAGGAGGCCGCCTTCAGGACGGTGGAGATATTTCAGCGCATCCGCGGTACCCATTTTTTATATTCGGATAAGGGTGTTTTCAGTGGCGGATAAAACCGTTGCCATCCTCCAGTCCTGCTACATCCCGTGGAAGGGGTTTTTCGACATCATCCGGCGGGTGGACGAATTCATCCTCTACGACGAGGTGCAGTTCACCCGCCGCGACTGGCGCAACCGCAACCTGATCAAGACCGCGGAGGGACTCAAGTGGCTGACCATCCCGGTCATGAACAAGGGGCACTACCACGCGCCTATTCGCGACATGCTGGTCGCCGACCCGGCCTGGGCCGGCCAGCACTGGCAGTCACTGCTTCATGCCTACCGCAAGGCAGCCTGCTTTGACGAGGTGGCACCCTTCGTCGAGGAACTGTACCGGGGTTGCACGGAAACCCGGCTGAGCGAGGTAAACCACCGTTTTATCGCGGCCCTGTGCGCATATTTGGAGATCACCACCCCTCTATCCTGGTCCTGGGACTACCCGGTGCAGAGCGATGACCGTACCCAGCGCTTGGTGGAACTGTGCCGAGCAGCGGGAGCGACCCGCTACCTGTCCGGCCCCTCCGCCAAGGCCTACATGGACTTGGAGCGTTTCCATCGGGCTGGCATCGAGGTGGAGTACATGGATTATTCGGGCTACCCGGCTTATCGCCAGCTCCATGGCGCGTTCGAGCACGGCGTGTCGGTGCTCGATCTGCTATTCAACGAAGGAAAGGAGGCGCGGCGCTTCCTCGACCGCTCTCCGCTGGAGGAGAAACGCCATGGCTGACCCCTCGCTCTTCGCCCAGGTGTCCGACTACTACACAGGCAAGCTGCGCGCCCACGGCGAGACGGCCCAGGGAGTGGACTGGAAGGATGAGGTCTCCCAGGCGCTGCGTTTCGAACAACTTGTCAAACTTCTCCCGCTGGAAGGGGATTATCTTGTCCTGGATTATGGTTGCGGTTACGGGGCGTTGCTGGACTACCTAAGGGATAAAGGTTACGGTTGCCGCTACCTGGGGCTGGACGTGAGCCCGGAGATGGTGGCGGTCGCGGCGAAGCGCCATGCTGCCGATGCTCGGGCAAAGTTCCGCCAGGGAGTGGGGATTCCCGCCGGGGTGGATTACATTCTGTGCAGCGGCGTGTTCAACGTTCGCCTGGGGCGGGGGGACGAGGAATGGCAGGCCTACCTCATGGAAACCCTGCGGGCTTTCGCCGCCGCTGCTCGTCGTGGTTTTGCATTTAACCTTCTCACCACCTATGCCGATAAGGACAAAATGCGCCCCGATCTCCATTACGCCGATCCCTGTCGCCTGTTCGACTGGGCCAAGCGGGAGGTTTCGCGCCACGTGGCTTTGCTGCACGACTATGATTTATACGAATTCACTCTCATCGTCCGCAAAATTTTAGAGGGGTAGCCATGAAGCCTCTGATTATATTCGGCCTTGGCCAGATTGCCGAGGTGGCCCATTTCTACTTTACGGTCGATGCCCGGCGCAGCGTGGCTGCCTTCACTGTTGACCAGGACTACCAGACGGAAACGGTGTTTTGCGGCTGTCCGGTAGTGCCTTTCGAAACCGTGGCGGATCGGTACCCTCCGGCGGACTACGATTTTTTCGTGGCCACCGGCTACGCCAAGCTCAACCGTCTGCGGGAAGAGAAATGCGCCGCAGCCAGGGCTAAGGGGTATGTCCTGGCTTCCTATATCAGCTCCAAGGCCACCGCTTGGCCGGGACTGGTGACGGGAGAGAACTGCTTCATCCTGGAGGACAACACCCTCCAGCCTTTTGTCGAGATTGGCGACAACGTGTTCCTCTGGAGCGGCAACCATGTCGGCCACCATGCGCGGATCGGCGCCAACGCTTTCATTTCCTCCCACGTAGTGGTGTCCGGCGGGGTGACGGTGGGGCGCAACTGCTTTGTCGGCGTCAACGCTACCCTGCGTGATCACATCCAGGTGGGGGAGGCATGTGTTATCGGCGCGGGGGCCGTGGTGACCCAGGACTTGGCGGACAAATCGGTGATGGTGGCCCCGGAATCGGTGCTGTCCAAGGTGCCTAGCGACCGGTTGCGGCGGATTTGAGCCCATGGGAAGACTAGCCAAGGACGATTTCGACGCCGCCCTGCTGCCGGGTATCCGGGCCGAACTGGCCGAGGCCTATCGCTCCTTCCGCCGTGATGAGGCAGCGGCTATTTCCTCTTGGCTGGGCCCCGACGGATGTTTCGCTCCGGGGACCTATTTCGAGCGTCCTTGCCCCCTCTGCGGCGGTAGCGCCGCCGACCGCTATCTGTTCGCACGGGGGCTGGATATCGTGCGCTGCGACAGCTGCGGCCTGGTTTATTCACGCAACGTGCTGCTGCCGGAGGTGGACCGGCAGCGCTACGAAAACGACCCGGCCGCCGTTGCTCACGTGGCTCTGCGCCAAAGCCCCGCTTATCGGCGCCTGGAGGAAGGCAAGCTGCATTACCTGTTCCAGTCCCTGGCGCGGCTGGGTGCTCGGGGCGGCGAGTTGCTCGACATCGGCGCGGCCGATGGGAGACTGCTTGTCGTGGCCAGGGATTACGGCTGGGCGGGGAGAGGCGTTGAACTCAACCGTGGTTACTGGGACGTGCACCGGGAGCAGGGGCTGGCGGTATCCTACGGCGCCTTCCCCGAGGATTTTCCCGATGATGGCCGGCGTTTCGCGCTCGTGACCATGCTTGATGTGCTGGAGCACACCGTCGACCCTGTAGCCTTTTTGAGGCAAGTCGGGGAGCGCTTGACGACGAGGGGGTATCTTGCGGTGCAGGTTCCCAACGTGGACAGCCTGCTGCTGCGGCTCGAAGGCGCGACCAACAACAACTTTTGTCCCGGACACTGGAATTATTTTTCCGCTGCCAGCCTGCAAAAAGCCGGTGAAGCGGCGGGTCTGAGGACCCTCCACCAGGAAACCTATATCACTGAGTTGGACCGGATTCTCTCCTATGACAGGGAGAAAATAAGGCAGGCCTTCGGTCGGGAACTCCCGATTGAATTTGAGTTGACGCCGGAGCTGCTACACCGCCATTTGCAGGGCTATAAACTGTTCACTGTGTTTGCCAAGGAGTGATGCCATGGACCCTAAAGCCTACGGGCATTTGACCGTTGCGGAATCGAAGCAGGACTGGCTCTCTCGCGCCCTCGAGGATATTGAGGTGCTGGGTTATACCGTCTTGCCTGGATTGCTGGACGAGGCGGAACTGGAAACGGCGCGGGAACGGGTGGATGCCCTGTATGTCCGCCAGGAAAAGGCCTACGGCGCCGAGCGCCTGGCGGCCATCGGTGATTCCTGGACCGCCCGGGCGCCCTTGCTGTACGACGATTACTTTCTGCGTTTTGCCACCCATCCCTCCGTGCTGCAACTGGTGACGGCACTCCTCGGCGAGTATTTCATCCTCAATCTGCAGAATGCCATCCTCAATAATTCCCAAGGGCATCCCCAAACCGCCTGGCATCGGGACCTTCCCTACCAGGAATGGGTGCCGAGCCGACCGGTGGCGATAAACGTTCTCTATGCCCTGGATGATTTCACTGCCGCCAGCGGCGGTACCTTGCTGCTGCCTTTTAGCCACCGGCTGGAAAACCTGCCGAGCTGGGATTTCTTCGAGCGCCACCAGCTGGTGGCGGAGGCCCCGGCGGGCTCTGCCCTGGTGTTCAACTCCTGGCTGGTGCACCGGGCCGGCGATAACGTTTCCGGCCGGCCGCGGCGGGCCATGAACCACCTTTACACCAGCCCCATCATCAAGCAGCAGTATGATTTCCCCAAGGCCTTGAAGGGCAAGTGGTCCGACGATCCGCGGCTTGCTCGTCTCCTCGGCTACGATTCACGGGTGGCGGACGACGACGTGGCCTGGCGCGACCGCCGCAGCGCACGCCTCACGGGGGAATGAAGCGGTTATGGGTTGGAAGCGGTTGGGATGGGTATTTTGCGCTTCGGGGGAGCGGCCCTGGATGGTGTCCCATGGCGCCAATCCCCTGGCGGTTCCTGGCGTAGGAGATATCCGCCGCATCCTGTTCAACTGCCGGGACAGGGAGGGGCGTTCCCACGTCGCCTGGCTGGATATTTCCCTTTCCGATCCTACCTGTGTCCTGGCCTTGGCAGAGCGTTCTTTACTGTCCCCCGGGGGGCTTGGGGAATTCGATGATGCGGGGGTGTCGGTGGGCAGCCTGGTGTCACTCGACGGAGACTGGCATCTGTACTATCTGGGTTGGAACCTAGGGGTGTCGGTGCCATTCCACAACAGCATCGGCCTAGCCCAAGGAAACCCGATATCGGGCTTTGCACGCCATGGCCGGGCTCCAGTGCTGGACCGCAGCGAACTGGACCCCTTGACCCTGTCCTATCCGTGGGTGGTGAGGAACGGTGATGAATGGCGCATGTGGTATGGTTCCACTACCGCTTGGAGGGAGGGTGGAGCCATGACCCATGTCCTTCACCAGGCAAGTTCCGGTGACGGTATCCACTGGCAGCCCCATGAGGGCATTGTGCTGCCGCTAAATGAAGGGGAAGACGCCCACTCCCGTCCCTGTGTCATGCAGGAGGAAGAAGGCTGGCGTATGTGGTTCGCCTGCAAGACTGGGAAAGGTTATCGTATCGGATACGCCGAGTCTGAAGACGGTGTGGCTTGGCGACGTCTGGACGACGTGGGGGGGCTGTTGCCTTCAGGCGTAGGCTGGGATAGCGATGAGGTTTGTTATCCCAGCGTTTTCGAGCACGGTGGGCGGCGCTATTTGCTTTATTGCGGCAACGGTTACGGCCGGACAGGTTTTGGCCTGGCGGTGTGGGAGGCAGGATGACGGACAAGAAAAATATCCCTTTCGGCAAGCCTTTCATCGCCGGCAAGGAGCTGTACTACATTGCCCAGGCCGTGATGGAAGGGCATTTGTCCGGTGACGGTCCCTTTTCCGCCCGCTGCGAAAACTGGCTGGAACGCCATATCGGCGCGCCCAAAGCCCTATTGACGCCTTCCGGGACGGATGCCCTGGAATTGGCGGCGCTGCTGCTGGATATCGGGCCGGGGGACGAAGTCATCATGCCGTCCTTTACCTTCGTTTCCACGGCAACGGCCTTTGTGCTGCGGGGAGCAGTGCCGGTGTTCGTGGACATCCGGGAGGATACCCTCAACCTGGACGAGCGTCTGGTGGAAGCCGCCGTCACGCCCCGTACCCGTGCCATCGTGGCGGTTCATTACGGCGGCTGCGGCTGCGAAATGGACGCCCTGCGGGCGATCGCGGACCGGCATGGGCTGGCGCTGGTCGAGGATGCCGCCCATGCCCTCGGCGCCAGCTACCGGGACAAGCCCCTGGGCGGTTTCGGCGACCTGGCCTGTTTCAGTTTCCACGAAACCAAGAATGTGATTTCCGGCGAGGGGGGCGCCTTGGTGGTCAATCGTCCCGAGCTGGTGGAACGAGCCGCCGTCATCCGTCAGAAGGGCACCAACCGTCAGCAGTTCCTCGCTGGGCAGACCGACAAATACACCTGGGTGGATATCGGCTCATCGTTCGTTGCCAGCGAAATCGTTGCGGCTTTCCTTTGGGGACAGTTGGAGCGGGTGGAAGAAATTACCGCCAAACGGATGAATATTTGGCGGCAGTATCACTCGGCGTTGGCTCCCTTGGCAAAGCGAGGCGAGGTTTCCCTGCCGGAACCGCCGGCCCATTGCCATGTCAATGGGCATATTTTCTATCTGCTGGTACGGGACGAGAACGCGCGGAACTCCTTGTTGAGGCAGCTTAATGGGCAGGGAGTCAATGCGGTGTTCCATTACGTGCCCCTCCACTCCTCGCCGGCCGGCTTGCGTTATGGGCGGAGCCACGGAAATTTGGCGGTGACGGAATCCGTGGCCCAGCGGCTGTTGCGCTTGCCGTTATTTTTCGACATGGAAAGCGATGACGTGGAGAGGGTAGTGGCGGCCGTCTCGGCGTGTCATGCCTAGACTGGCCCAGTGGGGCGGTTTGCGGCCGTGATCAGGAGGCTTAAGCGGGTCTTCGTGCCCAGAATTGATACATTCCGGAAAATTGGGCCGGGTGCGCTTTTTCCCATTCATGCCAAGACCCCAGATCGCACATGCCCTGGTCTTCTGGGTAGCGGTCCCGGTATTTCAGCGGAATAGCCGGGCCGCTGAATTCAAAGCCAAGGAACTGGAGCCTCAAGGCCTCGATCATGGTGGCAATCTCATCCAGGCCGAATTCACGCTCGTGCACATGAAACAATAGATCGCGGCAGGTGCTGAGGGTATAGAAGTCGTGCCTTACCGTGATGGCTGACCAGTCTGACGGGGCCTCCCGGGCGAGGGCCTGGGCCCGCACGGTACGGATTTCGTCCGCCGCGCCGACCAGTCCACGTTTGCGGATCGCTTCTTGCAAGGGTTTCAGGTCGGCGCGTCCCAGCCGGCTGTAGAGGCCGATTTTCATTACCCCTCCCGGCGCGAGGAGGTTCGCGAGGATGCGCCAGGCGCCGAGGGTGTCGTCCATGTGGTGCAGGACGCCGACGGATTCAATGACGTGAAAATGCTCCGGCCAAGACGTCAAATTCAGGATGTCCGCTTGGGCAAAATGAATGTTCGTATGGCCGAGCTCCCTTGCCTTGCGGGCGGCATAGGCGAGGCTGGCGCGGCTGAGATCGATGGCCAGGATATCCGCCGAGGGGAAGCGGCGTGCCGTCAAGATGGCATTGAGACCGGTGCCGGTGCCGGCGATGAGGATTCTGGGCGACGCCGGCAGACCGAAAGGAGAATGGCCGGGAAAGAGGGTGGCCATGGCTTGGCTGGGTGAGCCGGCGGGGGCGAGGAGAGGAACGGAGTTCCAGCGAGGATAGGGGTTTTCCTCGTATTGCTGCCGCACCCGTGCGGATAGGCCCTGGGCGATGGGGGTCAGGCTTGGCAGGGTCGCGGCGATTTCCATTTCCTCTTGCGGTTCCGAGACCTGCTGGCGAAAAAGCCTATCCAGGCAGGGCGGCAGGGCCCCGCGCTCAGGGAGGGGGATAGGGAGGGAGGAGAGAGGCCGGTAGGCGGCGTAGACGGCCAGGGCTCCATGGACGTCGGGCCCGGCCAGGGAAAGCTGGGATAGACGTTCCCCCAAGAGGTCCAGTTGCTGTTTTTCCTCCGCGGTCAGCATGAAAACGTATTCGTTGTGGAAACACTGCTCGGCGAGGGCCGTGGCGAGTTCGAGCTGTTCCGATGGAAAGCGCGGGGTGTCGAGGACGTCAGCGAGCCACTGTTTGCGCAGGTCGGTAAGACGGATTTCCCACAGGGGGTGGTTGACGAGCCCATGCCGAAGCACCGCCAGCAACAGGGGGTGAGGCTGATTTGGCGCCGGTCCGTTCCCGTGTCCGGGGACGAGTCCCAGCAGATGCCATGCGGCGGAGGACAGGGCCGTCGTTTCCGACCAGCCCTCCTTCAGGGCGGTGGCCAGCAGGTTGGCATGAGACGGCGCGTATTGTGCCGGGCGGTATTGGCACAATACGTTCCCCGCGAGAACCTTCAGCCCGAGATGTTCGGGGGACCGGCTTAGTCCGTCCATGGCGATGGCTAGAGCGGCGGCGTGGTCGCCCAGGCGGTGGTGTGCGTAGGCCTGGTTGTGCAAGATGTCGGGCCGCGCCGGGGCGAGCCGGGCGGATTGACGGTAGGCGGCGAGGGCTTCCTGATGATAGCCCAGTCCTCCCAGGGCGTTTCCCAGGGTGTTGGTCAAGTCGGCGTCTTCGGGGAAGCGCTGGGAGGCGCGCTGGAGCAGATCGACGGCTTCAGCGGCCCTGGCGTGGCCGAGGAGCAGGCTTCCCAGATTTATCCACGGCGCCGGCCACGCCGGGGCGAGTTTGATGGTCCGCTGGTAAGCCGCCATGGCTTCGTCGTCCTTCCCGGCGTCGTGCTGGGCACGGGCCAAATCGAACAGGAATTCCGGCTCGCCGGGCTGAAGCTGCGCGGCGCGTTCAAGAAGAGGGAGGGCTTCGTCGTGGTCATGTCGAAGCGCAAGGGCCAGCCCCAGCATGTGCAGTACCGATGGGTCCATGGGGGCGTTTTCATGTGCCGTGCGGCAGAGGTTCTCGGCTTCGGCTAGCTGGCCTGTTTGCATTGCATGGCGGGCCTGTGCGAGGAGGGCGGTGATGTCCATGGCCATATCCTGAGGGCTGTTTTCCGGCTTGAGTGAGGAGAGCAATTGTGTGATGCTGTCAGAGCCAATGAAGGGCACGGCGTCCCGCATCCTGGGGATGGACGGGCGCGCCGGCCTCAAGAGTGGCGAAATTTTGTCGAGAACATCTTTGTATGGCCCGCAAGACGGTTGACATAACGTTATCCTACATCCTGTTGGAGAATAGAGAATAAATGGATTTCCAAACCCATGTGATTAAAGGGAACGAGTTTTTCCAGAACGGCTTGTTGGACCAGGCCGCAGCAAGCTACCGGGAGGCATTGGCGGGGGAGCCGGGTTCGGCGGACGCCCTGCATGGTTTGGGGTTGGTGGAATGGCGCCGCGGTCACTTCGACCAGGCGCTGAAGTATCTTGTTCAGGCAGAGCAGCATGCTCCCGAATCCCCCGATGTGCTCAATTCCCTCGGCGAAGTGTACCGGCTGGTGGGCGATGTGGCGAAATCCCGCGAGGTGCTGAACCGGGCCATCAAGTTGAATCCTTCTTTTGCGCTGGCCTACAACAACCTGGGGATGAGTTATTTGGCTCAGGACGACTTCCGCCAGGCGCTGGCTTATTTTTCCAGCGCCACCCAACTGGATTCAAGCCTTGCCATGGCCCATTTCAACCAGGGCATCGCTTTCAAGGAACTGGGCCTCGTTGAGGAAGCCATTGCCGCTTTGCGGCAAGCCGTCAAAATCGCGCCGGATTTTGCCGAGGCCCATTTGAACCTCGCCATTGCCTTGCTGCTTTCCGGGCAGATGCTGGAAGGCTTCGAAGAGTACGAATGGCGGAATCGGATATCAACTCCCCCGGTCTTCGATAGCCCTCCGTGGGATGGAACGGTGGACCCCAAGGGAACGCTGCTGGTGTACGCGGAACAGGGCCTGGGGGACACGCTGCAATTCATCCGCTTCATCCCCTTCATCGCTGCCCAGGGCATGCGCGTGATTGTGCAATGTCCCCCCGCCCTGGAGAATCTTCTGCAGGGCGTGGAGGGGGTATCCATGACCTATCGTCAAGACGAGGCGCTACCTCCCCACTCCGCCCATGTTTCCCTGATGAGCCTGCCCCGACTGTTTCAGGTGCACCTGGGCAAGGTGCCGGCCAATGTCCCCTACATCACCACGCCGTTCTCCAAGATCGTGGCCTGGAAGGAAGCCTTGACCCCATTCCGCGACACCATCTGCATCGGCCTGCGCTGGGCGGGAAACCCGGACAACACCCAGGACCGGGGACGGTCCATTCCCCTGAAACTGTTCGAGGCCCTGGCGGATATCCCCAATGTGACCTGGGTCAGCCTCCAGGCCAATCCCTTGTCGGAGGAAGAGCGGCAGAGCGCAGAAAAGCTCGGCTTGAAGGATTTTTCCGATCGTCTCGCCGATTTCACGGATACCGCCGCATTGGTCGAGCAACTGGACTTGGTGATTTCCGTCGATACCGCCGTCCTGCATTTGGCCGGCGCCTTGGGGCGGCCCGTGTGGGGATTGCTGAAAGCGTCGCCCCACTGGCCCTGGCTGCTGGAACGGGACGATTCCCCCTGGTATCCCAGCGCCCGTTTGTTCCGCCAGAAGGCCGCGGGGGACTGGAAAGCCGTTGTAGGCCAATTGACCTCTCTCCTGCAGGAAGTCATGCAGAGCATACGCGAAGAAAAACAACCTTCCTGAGGACGCCATGTTTAACGATAAATCCATCCTGGTGACGGGGGGCACGGGCTCCTTCGGCAAGAAGTTCATTTCCACCCTTCTGGAGCGCTATTCCCCGCGGCGCATAGTGGTGTTCTCCCGAGACGAGCTCAAGCAGTTCGAAATGGCGCAGGAATTCACTTCGCCGGCGATGCGCTTCTTCATCGGCGACGTGCGCGACCGCGAGCGCCTGGTGCAGGCCATGCGGGGGATTGATTTCGTGGTTCACGCGGCGGCCTTGAAGCAGGTGCCGGCGGCGGAATACAACCCCACCGAATGTATCAAGACCAATATCAGCGGTGCCGAGAACGTGATCCACGCCGCCATCGAGAACAAGGTGAAACGGGTCATCGCCTTGTCCACCGACAAGGCCGCCAACCCCATCAACTTGTATGGGGCCACCAAGCTGGTGTCGGACAAACTGTTCGTGGCCGCCAACAACGTGGTCGGCAGCCAGAATACCCGTTTTGCCGTGGTGCGCTACGGCAACGTGGTGGGATCGCGGGGGTCGGTAGTGCCGTTTTTCAAAAAGCTGATCGACAGCGGTGCGACGGAACTGCCCATTACCGATCCCCGCATGACGCGCTTCTGGATTACCCTGGAGCAGGGGGTGGATTTCGTGCTCAGAAATTTCCAGCGTATGCACGGTGGTGAGATTTTTGTGCCAAGAATCCCTTCGGTGCGCATTCTCGACCTGGCTGCATCCATGGCACCCCATTTGCCAACTCGTATCGTTGGCATTCGGCCAGGAGAAAAGCTCCACGAAATCATGTGTCCCCGGGACGATTCCCACCTGACCCTGCAATTCGACGACCATTTCGTCATCCGTCCGGCCATCACTTTCGCCTTCTCGGTGGATTACAGCAGGAACATCCTGGGTGAGTCAGGTACTCAGGTTGAGTCAGGTTTCGAGTACAGCTCCGAGAACAACAGCCATTTCCTTTCCGTGGAAGAACTAAGACAGCTTAACGACAGTCTGTAAAGATGATTCCTTACGGTCGGCAAGACATCTCGGATCGTGATATTCAGGCCGTTGTCGATATCCTGAAATCAGACTGGCTTACCCAGGGGCCGGCGGTGGAGCGATTCGAAACAGCGGTTTCCCACTATTGCGGCGCCCCTTATGCCGTTGCTGTCAGCAGCGCCACGGCGGCGCTGCATCTGGCCTGTCTGGCAGCCGGTCTGGGACCGGGGGATATCCTGTGGACGTCTCCCAACAGCTTTGTCGCTTCCGCCAACTGCGCGCTCTATTGCGGCGCCAGTGTGGATTTCGTCGACATTGAGCCAGCCACCGGCAACCTGAGCGTGGCCAAGCTGGAAGAAAAACTGGTTGAAGCACAGCAACAAAACAGTCTGCCCAAGGTGGTGGTGCCAGTGCATTTTGCTGGCCAACCCTGTGACATAGCGCCCATTGCAGAACTGGCGCGGTGCTATGGCTTCGTGGTCATTGAAGACGCCTCCCACGCCATTGGCGCCAGTTACCAGGGTGGCAAGATTGGCAACTGTGCCCATGCCGATTTCACGGTGTTTAGTTTTCATCCCGTCAAGATCGTCACCACCGGGGAAGGCGGCATGGTGCTGACCCGGTCGGCGGAACATTACCAGCGGCTGTTGCGCCTGCGCTCTCATGGCATCACCCGTGACCCCGTCGAAATGGTCGGCCCCAGCGAGGGGCCCTGGTATTACCAGCAGGTCGAACTGGGGTTCAATTACCGCATCACCGACATCCAGTGCGCCCTCGGCGCAAGCCAGATGGCACGCTTGGATGACTTTGTCGCCCGACGAGCGGCGCTGGCCGAACGCTATCGCCAGAAACTTTCCGGCTTACCGCTGCGTGTTCTGGAACGGCGAGCGGACAGGACGTCTGCTTGGCACCTGTTCGTGGTTTGCCTCAAGCTGGATGAACTGACTGTTACGCGCCGCGAAGTCTTCGAACGGCTGCGCAATGCCGGCATCGGCGTCAACGTCCATTACATCCCCATTCACACCCAGCCCTATTACCAGCGACTGGGCTTCCATCACGGCGACTTTCTGGCAGCGGAACAGTATTACCGCGAGGCGCTGACCCTGCCGCTGTATCCAGGACTGAGTGAGGTGGAGCAGGACAAGGTTGTCTCATTACTTGCGGAAGCGTTGCAATGAATGTTGCCATCATTCCCGCCCGTGGCGGCAGCAAGCGCATTCCCCGCAAGAACATCAAATCCTTCCTGGGTAAGCCGATGATTGCCTATTCCATCGAGACAGCGCTGGCGAGCGGCCTGTTCGACAGGGTGCTGGTGTCAACCGACGACGAGGAAATTGCTTCAGTGGCCCAGGCACACGGCGCGGAAACCCCTTTTTTGCGTCCCAAAGAACTGGCCGACGAACACACCGGCACCAATGCCGTGGCAGGCCATGCCCTAGCCTGGTTACGCGAGAGCGGAAAAGAATATGCCCATGCCTGCTGTATCTACGCCACGGCGCCGTTCATGACCGTGGCGGATTTGCAGGAAGCACACCGCCTGTTGCAGGAAAGCGGCAAGTCCTTTGTCTTTCCGGTCACCACGTTTCCTTTTCCCGTTCAGCGGGCCGTGCGGCTCACCGCGCAGGGGGAGGTGGAGGCGATATACCCGGAATATGCGTCCACCCGTTCCCAGGACCTGGAGGAAGCCTACCATGACGTGGGGCAATTCTACTGGGGACGGACCGAGGCGTTCCTTTGCGGCAAGGCTCTGCTCACTCACGATTCCCTGGGGTTGGTGATTCCCCGCCATCGTGCCCAGGATATCGATACCGCTGAAGATTGGGAGCGGGCGGAACTGATGTATGAAGTGCTGCAGGCTAGGGAAAATCGCCCATGAAGGTGGTGGTGCGTGCGGATGCTTCTGTCGAGCTGGGGGGCGGGCACGTCATGCGCTGTCTGGCCCTTGCGGAGCGCCTCCGTGAAGGCGGTGGCGAGGTAGGGTTCCTCTGCCGCGATTTGCCCGGCAACTTGAACAGCGTGGTCGCCGGGCAGGGTTTTACCGTTTTTCCCCTTCCACCAGGGGAACGCGATGCGGAATTCAGCTGGGAAGCGGACGTTCGGCATAGCCTCGCTGCACTCGAATCCTGGGGCGAGTTGGATTGGCTCATCGTGGACCACTACAGTCTGGATATCCGCTGGGAGACGGCCATGCGTAGTCGTGTGAGAGGTATCCTGGCGATCGACGATCTGGCCGACCGTCCCCATGGCTGTGATTTGCTCCTGGACCAGAATTATCATGTCGCCGCGGAACAGCGCTATCGTGGTCTGGTGCCGCAGTCCTGTCGCGTCATGTTGGGGCCGGACTATGCCTTGCTGCGGCCGGAGTTCGAGAGCATGCGCAAGAAAATGCGCAGCAGAAGTGGTACGGTTGCTCGCCTGCTGATTTTTTTTGGCACCACGGACCCTGGCGATGAAACCAGCAAGGCCCTGGCGGCCTTGGCGCTTTTGCCCCTGGAAAAACTCCGGGTGGACGTGGTGGTGGGAATGACCAACCCTCATGGGGAGCAGGTTCGCAAGCAGTGTGCCGCCATGTCCAACGTGTACTTCCATCGCCAGCCTGAAAATCTTGTGGCATTGATGGCGGGGGCTGATCTGGCCTTGGGGGCCGGCGGGAGCATTCATTGGGAGCGCTGCGTCCTCGGCTTGCCGGCACTGGTTGTTGCGGTGGCCGCTAATCAGATCGCCATCTCGGAAGCCTTGGCGCGGAAAGGGGCTATCGTTTATCTCGGCACGGCAGAGCAAGTCACGGTGGCGCTGATAGCGGAAAGGCTTTTGCAGGCCATGGCAGAACCAGAAGCCCTGAGAAGCATGTCGGCCATGGCATCCACCTTGACGGATGGTGGTGGTGCACGGCGTGTAGCAGGTATGATGCGTCTATGAGAATTTCCATCCTTTGTTCCGATGACAAGCACCCCGTGTATCCTTGGTTGGAGGGCTGGCTGAAGCGTCAGGCTGCGCATCAAGTCGAACTGGTGCAGCAGAAAGATCGGCTGAGTGGTGGTGAGATTCTTATTCTTGTCTCTTGCCATGACTTCATTGATCGCGAAACCCGAGCAAAATATGGTGTGACACTCGTTATTCATGCCAGTGACCTTCCCCGGGGCCGTGGTTGGTCTCCTCACATATGGCAGGTTCTCGAGGGAAAAAACAAGATAGTCGTGACCCTTTTGGAGGCCGATGACAATATCGATAGCGGTGCTATCTGGACTCAGAAGCTGATTAGTCTCGAAGGGCACGAACTGGTGGATGAAATCAATGCCGCCTTGTTTGATGCCGAAGTGGCCCTGATGGATTTTGCCGTGGAAAATTACGGCAAGATCACGCCTCGTTCTCAAGACGGGAGAGAGGCCACTTATTACCCACGGCGTATCCCGCAGGACAGCCGTATCGACCCCTACCGCGATTTGGCTAGCCAGTTTGACCTTTTGAGAGTGGCTGACCCGTGCCGCTACCCGGCTTTCTTTGACCTGCGTGGCAAACGGTATGCAATCAGAATTGAAAAAATCGGAGATGCGGAAAGCTCATGACGTCCCACATTACCATCGGCGCGTATCCGGTTAGTGGCCATCACCCACCTCTGGTCGTGGCTGAAATGTCCGGCAACCACAACCAGTCGCTGGAGCGGGCCTTGGCCATTGTCGAAGCGGCAGCAAAGGCAGGTGCGCATGCTCTAAAAATCCAGACCTATACGGCGGATACCATGACCCTCAATCTGCCGGGAGAGGACTTTGCCATCGCCGACCCCGACAGTCTGTGGACAGGGAAAAACCTCTATCAACTCTACCAAGAGGCTCACACACCCTGGGAGTGGCACCAGCCCATCTTTGACCGTTGCCGGGAGCTGGACATGGTGGCATTCAGCACCCCCTTTGACGAAACCGCCGTGGACTTTCTTGAAAGCCTCAACGTACCGGCCTACAAGATCGCGTCCTTTGAGAACACCGACCTGCCGCTGATCCGCAAGGTGGCGGCTACCGGAAAGCCACTTATCATATCCACAGGCATGGCCACGGTGGCCGAATTGGACGAAACGGTGCGGGCTGCGCGGGAGGCGGGCTGTCGCGACCTGATATTGCTCAAATGCACCAGCACCTATCCGGCGACACCGGAGAACAGCAATATCGCCACCATTCCCCATATGCGCGAACTGTTCGGCTGCGAGGTGGGCCTCTCCGACCACACGCCGGGTATCGGTGCGGCCGTGGCGAGCGTGGCGTTGGGGGCGTGCCTGATCGAGAAACACTTTACCCTGTGTCGGGCGGAGGGTGGCGTAGATGCGGCCTTTTCCCTCGAACCGGAAGAATTGGCGGCTCTGGTAACGGAGAGCGAACGGGCTTGGCTGGCGCTTGGCGAGGTGCGTTATGGCCCTGGCGAGGCAGAGCGCAAGTCGATGGTATTCCGCCGTTCGCTGTATGTTACCCGTGACGTGGCGGCGGGAGAGGTCTTCACGGCGGAAAACGTGCGCGCCATACGTCCGGGTTTCGGCTTGCCGCCCAAATATATCGAGGTTGTCCTTGGCAAGACTGCACGCTGTGCGGTCAAAGCAGGGACACCCCTGTCATGGGATATTTTATGAGGAGGCAGGATGGCTGATGTCGACCAGTTGATTCAGTGGAAGACCAACGCCTGGAAGGATTCCAATATGGTGGCCTGGTACTCCGGTCGCATGGTCGAATCCAGTGGCACTAATCCACTGAAGAATGCCGTGGAAGTGGGGCTGTGCGGAAAGTACGCGACAGGACCGCGCATCCTCGACGTCGGCATCGGCACCGGGCGTGGGTCGCTGCCCCTGGCGCGCCAGGGACGGGAAGTGGTCGGCATCGACAGCTCCCAGGCCATGCTGGACGAAACCCGCCGCCTGGCGGGGGATACCCCGATCACCTTGCAGCAGGGGGATGTGGAAAGGCTGTCCTTTCCGGAGGCGTCGTTCGATACGCTGCTGTCCCTGAACGTGGTGGTGCATTTCCCCCATTGGCGCAGGCTCCTGGCCGAATGGAAGCGGGTGGTGCGGCCCGGCGGCAGGATCGTTTTCGATGTGCATTCCCTGGACAACTACCGTTGCGCCTATGGCGAGGGCGTGACGGAACAGGGATTGCTGCAGCAGGTGGAGCAGAGCGGCGACTTTTCCACCTACGTCCTACGCGTGGCCGCCGAGGACATGGTTGCCGAGGCGGACAGGCTCGGTCTCCGGGTGGCGGCGCTGGTCCCCTACGGGGCCTTTCTCGGCGGTGGCAACGTCAATTATCTGATGGAAGGCCTGGAACGGCAGTGGGGTTGGAAACGGTTGTTGTCCTGGATGGCCCTGGACGAGCGCTTCCATGCTTTCGGCCTGTATCTCGAACAGGAGCTGGTGGCAAAACTGAGCACACGGGTTACCGGCCGCTACATGGTGGTGCTCGACAACGTCGCCGACCCGGAAGCCAACCGGGCCTGGCTGGCGCGCAATGCGGAAATGAATCGTCTGATGCGGTCGAGCGACTCCCTCGCGGAGCTGTTCGATTTCATTGGTTTGCGCGGCCAGGAATTTCGCGGGGCGCTCAACCATCACGTGGGCGCTAGTTTGCGCAACTTCACCTTCTTTTATGCGCTTTATCGGGAAATGATGGAGAAGGGGTGGGGGGAGTTGCCGGAGGGTATTTTGGAACAACAGCACAAGGCCCGGGTTCTTGCTTGGCGCAAAAACGAACGCGCCGACGACGAGGCGCTGCGCATGGCCCGGACATGGTATGCCCAGCCTGAAATGAAGCAGGCGACGGAGAATCGCGGTATTTCGATGGGCGAGGCGATGGAGTATTTCCTGGTGGAGCGGCTTCTTACCGACTATTTGGGCATGTTCACGGGGGAGCGCGTATGAGCGGTCATGCCATCGTTTCCTGCCTATGGCAAAAGAATATCGGCGTCTTGGAGTCCTACGCCAAGCGGCACCCCGGCGTATCGATCATTATCCCGTCCACCTTCATTGGCAAGTCCGATGAGGAGAGGCTGCTGGCCGCGGGCGGCAAGGTCGTCTACCTGGAGAAGCTGTTGCCGGCTTCGGAAATGGATGCGGTCAAGAACTTGGCCAACGGTATCCTGGCGCGCACTGGGGAAATGCTGGCCAGCACGTCCTGGCGGTCTTACTGCGTCAGCCAGGGTTGGGACGGAGAGCGATTCGCGCCGATTCTGGCCGCACGCGCCAATGCGGAGGCCCTCAGCTTCGTCGTTCTGCTGGAGGCGCTGGAACAGGCCAAGAAACAGTATGAAATCGCCCTGGCGGTGGTCAACGAAGACCTGATGCCGGTGGGCCGGGTGGTGGCGAATTGGGCGAGGAACAACGGCATCCCCAGCCTGGTGGTTTCCCACAGCCTGATCCTTTTCCGCCCCTACACCGTGCACGACACCCTCCACGCCGACGTGATGGCGCTTTTCGGCGAGCGGGGAGCGGAGGGCTACCTCGACCTCGGCGTTGAGGCCAAAAGGTTGCGTGTTGTCGGCAACCCGGCCTGGGACAGGTATTTCGCGCTGAAAAGGGAGCGCTCGGCCATCCGGCGGGAAGTGGCGGGGCGCTTGGGCCTGGATGCGGCCCGCCCGATCGTGCTGTTCGGCACCACTTGGGCGGCCAATCTGTCGGCCTTCGGCGATGAAAGAATCTACAGCAAGACCCTGGCGGCCTTTTTCCGCGGCTGCGCCCTATTGCGGGACCAAGGGATGGCTGTTCAGCCGGTGATCAAGGACCGCATGCAGAACGCCGCGTTCAGCCATGATTTGATTCCTTCCGTGGCGGCCGAATCCGGGTTCCGCCCAGGGGAATACGCCTATACCGCCGAGGGCGTGGAGTCCCTGATCGTGGCGGCGGACGTGGTGGTGTCGGTGGAATCCAACATGTCGGTAGAGGCCATGATGGCGGGGGTGCCCGCCATCAACATGGTGACGGAATTCGGCATGCGCCTGGGGCCGTGCTTCGATGCGGATGCGGGCATCGTCGAAAGCGAGCCGGACGAATTGGCGATGTGGCTGCGGCGGACGCTGACCGACGATGCCTTCCGATCGGGGCTGCTGGCCGCGATGGAGGCCAAGGCGCCCTATTACAACATGGGGGTCGACGGCAATGCGACTTTGCGCATGGTGGCGCTGATGGAAGAACTCGCTCTGCCGGTCAAGGGCAACGACAGGAAAAAATACATCTGGCAGACTCTGCTCAACGTCAGCGAATCGGACACCAACCAATACCACAACTGGTGCCGCAGCGACCTGGTCGAGATGTTCCGCCACCCGCCCAGGCTGGTGCTGGATATCGGCTGCGGCGCCGGGGCCACGGGAGAATACATCAAGAAGCGCTATCCCGCCGCTCGGGTGGTGGGCATCGAGGTCAACGCCGGCGCGGCGAGGGTGGCGGCTACCCGCATCGACCAGGTGCTCCAGGGTAAATTCGAGGATTTCGACCTGGAGGCCGAGGGCATCCGCAAGGGGAGCATCGATACCGTCATCGTCGCCGACGTCCTGGAGCACATGTACGATCCCTGGGGGGTAATGGCCGGCATCGCGCCCTATCTCACTCCCGACGCGCAGGTGGTGGCGAGCATTCCCAACACTCGCAACCTGGTGCTGATGAGCGAATTGGCGGATGGAGGCTGGACCTACGATTCCTGGGGCCTGCTGGACATTACCCACATCCGCTTTTTCACCTTGCGCGAAATCCGACGCTTTTTCCACGAAACCGGCTACCGCATCGCCCGCCTGCATTACAACATGGACAGCCGCCTCGGCGAGTTCTACCAGCGCAATAAGGACAAGGCCCAGGTGGACGTGGACATGGGAAAACTCACCATCAAGGGGGTGAGCCGCGACGATTTGGCGGAACTATGCACCTGGCAATTCTATGTCCTGGCCGAGCCGGGAGCCGTCGCTGACGAAGCGTTTCAGGCGGAGGAAGCCAGGCGTGCTGGCGATGAGGAAAAGAAAAGCGCCTACGAGAGGTGGCAGGAATACCGACAGTTCGACGAGGCCACGGCGGCCATCGTCAATCAACGCATAGAACGGTGGGAAACGCTACCGCGCATTCATCTCGCCCTGTTGGCGTCGCCTGTCGATGTGGAGCGCATCGGGGACACCCTGCGCTCCCTGGCCGTCCAAAATTACCAGAACCTGGCGGTCACGGTGGTCTCCCCTGCGGCGGCCCCCTCGGCTTGGAAGGACACGGAGAAGCTCTCTTGGCTGCGCAGCCCGGGGGACAACCTGCTTCATGGGGTGAACCAAGCCCTGCTGGCCTCGCCCGCGGACTGGGTGGGGATCGTGGATGCCGGCGACAGGCTGGCCGACGCCGCCCTCGTGTTCCTGATGGAGGGGGCGGTCGAGAACCCGGCATGGCAGTTAATATACAGCGACGAGGATGTGCTCCAGGCTGACGGCGAATACGGCCTGCCTCATTTCAAACCCGACTTCAACCTCGATATGCTGCGCAGCTTCCCCTACGTGGGGGGGCTGCTGCTGGCCCGGCAAAGGCTGTTCAGTGATTTGAGCGGGTTCCGGCCAGGCTGTCTGGGGGTCGAGGAGTACGATCTTGCATTCCGGGCCTATGAAGCGGGGGGCGAGGCGATCATGGGTCATTGTCCGGGGGTGTTGTACCACCGGCGTGCCGATGGGGGGCACTGCCGCAAGCCGGCGCTGGAACTGGTCGAAAGCGGGCGTCAGGTAGTCGCCGAGCACCTGCGGCGCCAGGGGATTGCCGCCGAAGTGGAAAAGGGGCTGTTTCCCGGCAGCTATCGGGTCCGCTACCGTCACGAGGGCGCGCCCCTCGTGTCCATTCTGGCCGCGGTCCGCGACCAGGTGGACAAGGTGCAGCGCCTGGTTGAAACGCTCCTGGCCAACACCCGCTATCCCAATTTCGAGCTGGTGCTGCTCAATAGTGCCAGCACCTCGGACGCGGCCCGCGCCTTCCTCGCCGGTATCCAGGCCCTCGGCGATTCGCGGTTGAGGGTGCTCGACCACCCGGTGAAGGAGCCGCTTCCTGCATTGCACAACATACTGGCTGGACAGGCACGGGGCGACTACCTGTTGTTCATGTATTTCGATAGCGCCGCCTTGCAGCCTGACTGGCTGGACAGCCTCATGGAGCATGGCCGCCGGCCCGACGTGGGGGCGGTGGGCCCGAAGCTGCTGAATGCGGACGGCACGGTGCGGCAAACCGGCATCATCCTGGGCCTCGACGGCAGCGCCGGCACCGTCTTTTCGGGTCATCCCCTGGATTATCCCGGCTATTTCGGCCGCGCCCATATGGAACAGGATTTCTCCGCCCTCGGCGGCGGTTGCCTGCTGACGTCCAAGGCGCTGTTCGATGCCGTGGGCGGCTTCGACGGCGCGGCTTTGCCCCAACGCTTCGCCGAAGTGGATTACTGTCTCCGCTTGCGGGAAAAAGGCTACCGCCTGGTATGGACGCCCCACGTGAGCCTTCTCAACGATGGTCTTGCCGCGGCGATGAAGTGGGTCGAGTCGGAGGCGGGCGAGGACGAGGGCGAGGAGGAGGCCTTCCTACGCCGCCATCTCAAGGCGCTGGCCCTTGACCCGGCCTATAATCCCAATCTCAGCCTGGCCGGCGAAGCCAGTTTCAAAATCGAAACCCGCAAGCCCCTGGTTTGGAATCCCTTGCCCTGGCGGCCCCTTCCCCGCGTGCTGGCCCAGCCCGGAGACAGTGCCGGCTGCGGCGAATACCGTATTTTTTCCCCCATGCGCGCCTTGACCCAGGCGAAGAAAATTCAGGGGTGGGCGGATTTCCATGTTTTTTCGCCACCGGAAATGGAACGCCTGGACGTGGATGCCATCATTCTTCAACGCCAGACGCACCCGGACCAGGTGGACGCCATCGCGCGGCACAAGAAATACTCCCGCGCGTTCCGTGTTTACGAACTGGACGATTTGATCACCCACGTTCCGGTGCGGAACGCGCACAAGGACACCATGCCCAAGGATGTGGAGTTCTGGCTGCGGAAAGGGGTGGGCCTCTGCGATCGATTCGTGGTTTCCACCGTTCCGCTGGCCGAGGCCTTCAGGGGATGGAACCCGGACATACGAGTGGTGCCCAATTTCATCGAGAAGGCCCGCTGGGGTGAACTGAACCCCCAGCGCCGCCAGGGGAGGAAACCGCGAGTCGGCTGGGCGGGGGGCGTCGGACATGCCGGGGACCTGGAAATAATCACCGACGTGGTCAAGGAGTTGGCCGGGGAAGTGGAATGGGTGTTTCTCGGCATGTGTCCCGAAGGCATCCGCCAGTATGTGCAGGAGTTTTATCCCGGCGTGCCCATTCCCCTCTATCCGGCAAAATTGGCGAGCCTGAATCTGGACCTGGCTCTGGCTCCCTTGGAGCTGCATCCCTTCAACGAAGGCAAAAGCCACCTCCGTCTTCTGGAGTACGGCATTCTGGGCTATCCAGTCGTTTGCACCGACATTTACCCCTACCAGGGGGAGTATCCCGTCAAGCGGGTAAAAAATCGTCACCGTGACTGGGTGGAGGCTATTCGAGAAAGAATCAACGACTTGGATGCTTGCGCACGGGAAGGGGATGTTTTGCGCGAGCACGTGCGTTCCAGATGGATGCTGGAGGATAATTTGGATTGGTGGATGCGGGGCTGGCTACCGTAAAAAATTTTCTAAAGTTTCCCTTGGGGCGGACGATAACCAAACCAAAAGGATGGTTCGGCACATGATGGATAAAGGCCGAATCGGGATTTTCGACGTGACTTAAACTGATCAAAGGAGAGTCATCATGCCGCAGGTAATTAATACCAATATCGCGTCTCTGAATGCTCAGCGCCAGCTGAACAGCTCCCAGAGCGCTCTTTCCACCGCGCTGCAGCGCCTGTCTTCCGGTCTGCGGATTAACTCCGCCAAGGACGATGCCGCCGGCTTGGCGATTTCCGAGCGTTTCACCGCTCAAATTCGCGGCATGGATCAAGCTCAGCGCAACGCCAATGATGGCGTGTCCCTGGCGCAGACCGGCGAAGGCGCCCTGGGTCAGATGGGCGACCTGCTGCAGCGCGTGCGTGAGCTGGCAGTGCAGTCCGCCAACGCCACCAACACCGCCAGCGACCGCCAGGCCCTGAACCAGGAAGTTTCCCAGCTGGTGTCGGAACTGGACCGTTTTGCCCAGACCACCGACTTCAACGGCCTGAAGCTGCTGGACGGCTCCTTTACCTCCGCCACCTATCAGATCGGCGCCAACGCCAACCAGGTGATTACGGCCACCTCCACCAACTTCCGTACCGACAAATACGGCACCAACCAGCTGCTGTCCAATTCCTCCATTACCCTGGCTAGTAGCGCGGGCGTTTCCGCAGCCACCACCACCACGGGCGGCGCGGCTACGCTGACCATCAACGGTTCCTCGGGTTCCGGCACGGTGTCCCTGGCCAACAGCACGGCCGACAGCGCCAAGGCCCTGGCGAATTCCATCAATACCCAGTCTCAGACTGGGGTGAAGGCTTCCGCCATGACCCAGTTTGACGTTACCCTCACCACCAACAGCAACTACGTGGTGAACGTGCTGGGCACCAACAGCGCCGCTGAGCAGGTTTCCTTCACCGTCGGCGCGAACAACGATGCCGATGGCCTGTCCGCCGCGATCCAGGCCTTCAACGACAAATCCTCCAAGACCGGCGTGACCGCCAAGCTGAACGACGCCGGGACGGGCATCACCCTCACCGCGCTGGACGGCAGCAACGTCACCCTGGGTACCACTGCCGCCACTTCCGGCGCCATTACCGTGGCGGCTACTGCCACGACCAGCCGTGAGGCGACCACGGCAGCAACTCAGGGTACCGCGGCTGGTGCGCTGTCTGGCGGTAACTCCGTGACCGTGATGGGTACGGTGACCCTGGACTCCGACAAGTCCTACTCCATCACTCAGAGCGCCACGGCAGCATCCGGTCTGTTCGGTACCGGCGCGGCCAATAGCCAGTCTTCGTCTTCGCTGCAGAAGGTTTCTGGGCTCGATATCACCTCCGCGGTGCTGGCGACCAAGGCCATCCGCATCGCGGACAACGCCCTGACCCTGATCAACGGTCAGCGCGCCGCCTTCGGTGCCTTGCAGAACCGCTTTAGCGCGACGATCTCCAACCTGCAGACTTCTTCCGAGAACATGCAGGCTGCCCGTAGCCGGATCCGCGACGCCGACTTCGCGGCGGAAACCGCGAACCTGACCCGTGGTCAGATCCTGCAACAGGCCGGTACGGCGATGTTGGCCCAGGCTAACGCCTTGCCCAATAGCGTCCTGACCCTGCTGCGGTAATCCGGAGTTAGGCTAGCGTAGTGCATCGGGGGACCATTCACGGATGGTCCCTCTTTGCTTTAAGCTGTTTCGAGCTTGCAAAAGCTAGATGGTTATCCCGAAGTTAGGGAAGCGAGGTGGGTTATGTCGATTGAACAGGTAGGAAGCACAGTGCAGCCCATGGTCAGTCACGTGGACAACAACACGGTCCGCTCCGCGACTGGCACTGATAAACAGGTGCCGACTGAGCACGCAGCCAAGCCGGCTTCCACCAATGACGTGCTGAATGCTCAGGCCAAGAGCCAGCAGGACAGTCAAAAAGAACTGAATAGCGCGGTAAAGACCGCCAACAAGTTCATGCAGGCGCTGTCCCAGAACCTTCAATTCAGTATCGATAAGGATACCGAGAAGGTTGTCGTCAAACTGGTGGATAATTCGACCAAGGAAGTCGTCAAACAGATCCCGTCGGAAGAAATGCTGGCCATAGCCAAGGCATTGGACAAGCTGCAAGGGCTGTTGGTCAAGGAAAAGGCCTAATAACCTTTCTTAGGCTCATGGCGGTTACTAGGTAAAGGAGACAGTCATGGCTATCGCATCGCCAGGAATCGGTTCCAATCTGGATGTTAATGGCATTGTCAGCCAATTGATGACCATTGAGCGCCAGCCCATTAACGACTTAGTCAAGAAAGAAGCGAGTTTTCAAGCGAAACTCACGGCTTATGGGTCATTGCGCGGAGCCTTGTCGTCTTTTCAGAGTTCGGTAAGCGCCCTGAATAGTCCTCTCAAGTTTACCTCCATCAAGGCGAGCGTTGGGGACTCTACCGTTGCCACTGCCTCCGCCTCCAGCATTGCCGCGAGTGGAACGTACAATCTTGAAGTGACAAGCCTGGCAAGGGCGCAAAGCCTGGTTTCGGGGGCGTTCACCAATGTGACGGACGCGGTCGGCACGGGCCAGCTGACTTTTCAGTTTTACGACACCAGCACCGGAACGGTAAACAGTTCCATGCCCGCCACGACCGTCACCATCGATTCGGCCCACAATTCGCTGGCGGGCGTTCGGGATGCCGTGAACAGCGCTAACGCCGGCGTGACGGCCACGATTATCAATGACGGCACCGGCAATAAACTGGTATTCACGTCCAACAGCACCGGGACGGCCAATAGCCTCAAAATCAGCGTCACGGATAATGACGGCAACAACACCGACAACAGCGGATTGTCCCAGTTGGCCTACGACCCCGCTGGAAGCGCGGGGGCTGGGAAGAATCTGACGCAAAGCCAGGCGGCCCAGAATGCCGTGCTGAAAGTAAACGGATTGACGGTCACCAAGTCTTCCAACACCGTTACGGATGCGATCCAGGGTGTAACGCTGAATCTCTTGTCCACCACCACGGCCCCCACGACAGTCAGCGTGGCGCGAGATTCCAGTTCCGTTTCGTCTTTAGTGGATAGTTTTGTCAAAGCCTATAACGATCTGAACAAGACCATCGGCGACCTGACATCCTATGATCCCTCAACCAAGCAAGCGGGCTTGCTGCAGGGGGACTCCACCACGCGCAACATCCAGCAACGCATTCGTTCCCTGCTCGGCAATTCCATCATGGGGGTTGACGGCAGCATGACCAATTTGTCGGCCATCGGTGTCAGTTTCCAGAAGGATGGCTCCTTGGCGCTGGATACCACGAAGCTGCAAAATGCGTTGAATTCCAATCCGGACAGCGTGACGGGATTGTTCGCCGCATTTGGCAAACCGTCGGACAGTTTGGTCAGTTACATTAGCTCCACCACCAACACCCAGCCGGGCTCTTACGGTCTTGACGTTACGCAGATCGCAACGCAGGGCAAGGCCGTGGGAAGCCAAGCGGCGACGCAGGGCTACGCGCTGGGTGCTGCTTCCGTTGGCGCAGGCGTGACCATCACCGCCGGCGTGAATGATGCGCTATCGATGACCGTAGATGGCCAAGCGGTGGCCGTCACACTGACGGCGGGCTCCTATACGGCCAGTACGTTGGCCACTGAGGTTCAGAACCAGCTCAACGCCGCGCTGACCGGAGGAAAATCGGTAACCGCCAGCGAATCAGGCGGGGTGTTGTCCGTTCTGTCCAATAGCACGGGGGCATCCTCCACCATAAGCGGGATCGGTGGCAGTTCGGTCAGTACGATTTTTGGCGGGACGCCAACGGCCACGACGGCAGTGAAAATCACCTCGGCCATCAATGATTCCCTCAGCCTTCAGGTGGATGGCATCAGCGCCAGCGTTACCTTGGGGGCGGGCGTGTACACGACGGCCGCGCTGACAGCCGAAATACAGTCGAAAATCAATGGCGCCTCGGCGTTTAGCGGAAACGGCATTTCCGTTGCCGTTGCTTACAGCAGCGGGACCTATACGATCACATCCAACCGTTACGGTTCTGCATCCTCGGTGCAAAACATGGCGGGCAACGCCTTGTCCACCGTTATGGGAGGCACGCCAGTCAGCACGACGGGCCTGGATGTCGCGGGAACTATCAACGGCCTAAGCGCCACAGGCTCGGGTCAATACCTGACGGGCTCGGGAGGCGGCGTGGCTGGGTTGCAAATTCAGGTGACTGGCGGGTCTACCGGTTACCGAGGCACCGTGAACTTTACCCAGGGGTTTGCCTATCAGCTGGACCAACTGGTGGGGGATATGCTTGCCAGCGATGGGCCGCTTAGCGGTAGGACCAATGGCATCAATAACAGCATCGATGACCTGAACAAACAGATGCAAACCCTGCAGAATCGGATGACGGACACCGAGGCACGTTACCGGCAGCAATTCACGGCACTCGATCAGATGATTGGTAAAATGAAGCAGACGAGCGATTACCTGGCGCAGCAGTTGGCCAACTTGCCAAAAGTAGGCTAATTCCACTTTGTTTCTGGCTGCTGTGAGGCTAAACTGAGGCAATTTTGATTGGAAGCCGGAGTTCGTTTATATGACTAAAGAATCAGCAGTTAATCACTATGCCCAAGTGGGGGTTGAAACGGGCCTGATGGATGCGTCCCCGCATAGCCTTATTCTCATGCTTTTGGAAGGGGCGATCATCTCCACCAATATCGCCAAGATGCAGCTTGAAAATCACAATATTCCCGAGAAGTGCGCCGCTATTTCGAAGGCCTTGGCGATTATCGACGAGGGATTGCGTGCCAGCCTGGACAAGAAGGCGGGCGAGGAAATCGCGGAGAACCTGGATTCCCTGTATGAATACATGGGCAACCGCTTGGTCATGGCAAATCTTCATAACCAGACCGAACCCTTGGATGAGGTTGTCCGCCTGTTGACAGAGATTAAAGAGGCTTGGGAGCAGATTAAGCCAAAGTCCGATGTGCCGGCCAGCGCTCCGCAGCCGTCAGCCAGCGTGGAGCAGCCGCCTAAACGCGAGTCGCAGAGCTATGGAAAAGCCTGACGTCCAAGGGGGCGAAGAGACTATCTCCATATATGCGCATCTTCTGGAACTGACTCAGAAAATGCTGACGCTTGCAAAACAATCGGCTTGGGATGACCTCGCTCCCATCGAAGCGCAGCGGGCTCAGCTGGTTGCCAGGCTGAAGCTCATGGACGACAAGGCAGACAACAGGGATACAAAGCTCCAGGAAGCGGTGCTTATTCAACAGATACTCAGCCTCGATGAGGAAACGAGGAAGCTATGTTCTGAATGGATGGTGGAGTTAAGGAGTATCCTCGATAGCTTCGATGCAAAAAAAAAAATTAACAAGGCCTACGACCTCTAATTCCAAATACCACGCCTCATCCGCCAGCACACTGCAGTCGCCTCAAGGCTGTCAGCAGTTCAATTCTGTTCTCTGCAACACCTTAATTCATCCAACGGGCGTTTCAAGGAGGCCGCATTGGATGCGCTGGTAATCACCTGGCGGGAATTGCTGGTGGTGGTAATACTCGTGCTGGCCGTTTATGTTGCGGAGATGCTGCTATTCATCCGTTCTGGAGGGCAACGGCCGCGTATCAGGCTCTGGCAAAACAAGGATACGGGGGGCGGCGCCTCGGCCCGGGAAATTAGAGTATTACGGGAAGAAGTGGGGGAATTGCGCGATGAGCTTGCCGAAATGCGCGGTGAGCTGGAAGTACTGAAGAATATTCAGGTATCTGGAAATTCACCCTACACCCAGGCGATTCAAATGGCTCGCGAAGGCTCCAGCGCGGGAGAGGTGGCCGAGACCTGCGGTATCTCCCGCGGAGAGGCAGAGCTGATTGTAGCCATGCACCGGGGCGATGCGCCATGATACCCAACGATGTGCTGACCCAGCTCCAGTCGCTGATTCGTACCTCGGCACCGCCGCTATTAGAGGTTTCGGAACACCCAACGGAGATGCCCCAGTGGGTTCCGGGGCAGAAGCTGACAGCAACGGTCCTTGCCACCCTGCCAAACGGTCGTTTTCAAGTACTGGTCTCCGATATGTTCTTGGACATGAATTTGCCCAAGAATACCCAGCCAGGTCAAAACATCGAGTTAACCTTCATATCCAGCCAGCCGCGTCTGACATTTGCCCTCTCCAAGGACCTGGAGATGGCCGCGCAGTCACAGTCCAACGTCAAACTTAGCGATACGGCCCGTTTTCTAGGAGGGCTGCTGGAGCGGCTTTCCACGATGAAAAGCGATGAAAGCGCGCCGATGGCGAAAATGGCCCCGCTTATCGCCGGTGAGCCTGCGAACACCAAGGAACTGGCCCAGGTCCTGCATGGGGCTATTTCAAAAAGCGGATTATTCTACGAATCCCACCAAGCCCAGTGGGTTGCCGGGCAACGCCCCCTTTCCGAGCTTCTGCAAGAGCCGCAGGGGCGCCTTTCCTCCAGTCCCATGATGCCCAAGGAGGCCGGCGGGCAGACGGTGCCCCTTGGCCACAATACCCAAGACAATCCCAAGCTGCCCGTTGGGAACGAAAACCTGCAACATCTAGCGACAAAACCAGGTGGGACGATGGAAGAAAAGGTTCATCCGCAGACCTTGCCCCTGGTGCAACAGCAAATCGAGACGCTGGATAGCCGACAGATGGTTTGGCAGGGCCAGGTCTGGCCCCAGCAGTCCATGCGTTGGGAAATCGAGGAAAGAGCGGCGCGGGATGGCGAAGGAGAGGAGTTCCCCGTCTGGCAGACGCGGCTGCGCTTGCAGATGCCGAATCTCGGCGATGTGACGGCGATACTGGCTTTTGCGCCTCAAGGCATCAAAATTGACATCGACGTGGCGGAAGACGCTACGGGAACCTTGATGCGGGCTTCGCAGCCGGAGCTTGGTCAGGCCTTTGATCGTGCGGGCTTGAAGCTGACGGGGATGGCGGTACATGCCAAACGACAACCCGATTGAGAAACAGCGCCAGGCCGTGGCGTTGGCTTATTCAACAGGAGATGCCGCCCCGAAAGTCGTGGCGAAAGGGCGGGGCATTTTGGCGCAAACCATTATCGAGCGCGCCAAGGAGGCGGGGGTCTACGTTCATGAATCTCCTGAACTGGTGTCGCTTCTGATGCAGGTGGACTTGGATCAGCATATTCCGCCCGAACTCTATCTGGCCGTCGCGGAACTGCTGGCCTGGCTTTATCGACTGGAGCATGGAAAAACCGGCCTACCGCCTCCGGATTTGTTATCCAAGCTGCCGCCGGCGACTCAGTAACTCATCTCATTGGACCGGCTGCAATTGATGCAGCAAATCCGTCTCCAACCTTAGAATTTCCTTGGGCTTGCTTAATTCCTTGCCGGTGACAAGGAAGGTATCCTCGGCCCGCTCGCCGAGGGTGGTGATTTTTGCCGTGTGCAAATGGATATGGTGCTTAACGAAAATCTGGGCGATTTCGGATAAAAGCCCGGGCCGGTCACCGGCCACCAGGGACAGGACATGGTAGATGTTTTTCTCGTCCGGCCCGATGTTGACCTGGGGAAGAATGGGAAAATGCTTCAAATGGCGGCTGACGCGCCGCTTTGGCGTCAATTCAGGGGGCGTTCTGACTTCCAGATACTTGCTGAGTTCATATTCCACGAAATTGAGCACGTCCCGGTAGTGGGAAACGCGCTTGCCCTCGTCCAGCACGACAAAACTATCCAGCGCATAGCCGTGGCGAGTGGTGTGGATTTTCGCTTCGACGATGTTGTAATGGGCGCGTTCGAAAAAGCTGCAAATGCGGGCGAACAGGTAGTCGTGGGAGTGAGTGTAAATCAGCACCTGCAATCCTTCGCCTTCCTGTACCACGCGGGCGCGCACCACAGGCTGCGCGCCGTCCACGCGACGGTGGAGGAGACGAGTGTGCCAAGCGATTTCGTCGGCGTCGTGGCGCAGGAAATAACTATCGTCCAGTTGCCGCCACAGGGCCAGATGGGCATCGTCGGCAACCGCGTGGTGACGAAGGATAGCCAGTGCTTCCGCTTGACGCTCCTCCAAGTAGGTATGGGACGGGGTTTCGCCTAGCTCCCGTAGGCGGCGCAGGGTGGCGTTGTACAGGTCCTCCAGCAGTTTGCCTTTCCATGCGTTCCAGACCTGAGGGCTGGTGCCGCGGATGTCCGCCACCGTCAGGAGGTAAAGGGCAGTCAGGTGGCGTTCGTCCCGCGCCCGGGCGGCAAAAGCGGCGATGATGTCAGGGTCGGACAAATCCTGCTTTTGGGCGGTAGCGGACATCACCAGGTGGTTCTCCACCAGCCAGCAGATCAGTTCGGTATCTTCGTCGTCAATCCCGTGCTGTTTGCAGAAGCGGCGCGCATCCTTGGTCCCGAGTTGGGAGTGATCGCCGCCGCGCCCCTTGGCGATGTCGTGGAACAAGGCCGCGACCATCAGTATTTCCTGGCGTTTGAACCCCTTGATCAGCCGACTGCAGGAGGGAAACTCATGGGCGAATTCGGGAACGGTGAAACGCCGCAGGTTGCGCACGACGAAGAGGATGTGTTCGTCCACGGTGTAAACGTGGAACAAATCATGCTGCATTTGGCCGATGATGCGGCCGAAGGCGGGCAGATAACGGCCGAGGATGCCGTAGCGGTTCATGCGGCGCAATTCATGGGTAATGCCGTGGTGTTCCCGCAGAATCCGCATGAACAGCTCGCGGTTTTCCGCTTGGCGGCGGAAGGTGGCGTCGATCAGCGGGGCGGCACGCCAAAGGGCGCGCAAGGTGGAAGGGCTCAGGCCCTCCAGCTTGGTATTGCGCTCCAACACCAGGAAGGTTTCCAGAATGGCGGAAGGGCGTTGCTGGTATAGGTTTTCATCGCGGATTTCCAGGTAGCGGTTGCGTATCTGGAAGTGATCGTCGATGGGTTGGATATCGGCTTGCCGGTCCGGCAGGGAAAACTCCCGCAGGGTGTTGAGGAGCAACTCGTTCAACATCGCGACAGCCTTGGCGGTCCGGTAGTAGCGCTGCATCAGCCTTTCGCTGGCGATACGCTGGCCGGAATCGGCAAATCCCATTTCTTCGGCCAGCGCTTTTTGGTGATCGAACAGCAGCCGGTCTTCCTTGCGCTTGGCCAGGTAATGAAGGCGGATGCGCAGGTTCTGCAGCAACAGCTCGTGGCGGCGTATTTCCTGGGTTTCCTCTCGGGTCAGGAGGCCGTTCTGGGACAGTTCGTGCCAGTTGTAGCCGAGGCCGAGAGCGCCGCTGACCCAGAGGATGTTCTGTAAGTCGCGCAGGCCACCCGGGCTTTCCTTCAGGTTGGGCTCCAGATTGTAGGAGGTGCCATGGTAGCGCTGGTGGCGCTGCTGTTGCTCCAGCAACTTGGCTTCGACAAAGGACACGGGGTTGAGCTGGCGGCGTATGGCCTGCTTGAAACGGCAAAAAAGCTCGGCTTTGCCGCAAATGAAACGGGCTTCCAGCAAGTTGGTCTGGACGGTGATGTCCTTGCCGGCCTCCTCCAGGCACTGGGATAGGGTGCGGACGCTGTGCCCCACCTCCAGGCCGATATCCCAGAGAAAGCGAATCAGTTCCTCGAGAGAGCCATCATGCTCTGCGGTTTCTCCCTCGGGCAGGAGGATGAGAAGGTCGATATCGGATTGGGGGTAGAGTTCTCCCCGGCCATAGCCCCCCACAGCCATCAGGACCAACCCCGGCGCAAGGGCCATTTCCTGCCACAGGTCCGTCAATAGCTGGTCGATGAACCGGCTGAGATGGCGCAGCAGCGCCAGGGCGTTGCCGTTGTGCTGATATTGGCGATGCAGCTCCTCCTTGCCCTCGGTCAGTCGTGCGCGCCAATGGGCGAGGGACAGGGCAGGGGACATGGCGCCTAGGCGGTATTACGGGAAGGCCGGGGGGGAGTGCCGGCTGAAAGCGTCAACACTTCGCAGCCGGTGGGCGTGACGAGTACCGTGTGCTCCCACTGGGCGGAAAGACTGTGGTCCTTGGTGACCACGGTCCAGCCGTCGCCGAGCTGCTTGATGTCGCGACGCCCCGCATTGATCATGGGCTCGATGGTGAAGGTCATTCCGGCTTCAAGCTTGATCCCGGTACCCGCTCGGCCATAGTGCAGGACTTGGGGGTCTTCGTGGAAATTTCGTCCGATGCCGTGGCCGCAGAACTCACGAACGACACTGAAGCCGTTTTTTTCGGCGAAGGTCTGGATGGCATGGCCGATGTCCCCCAAATGAGCGCCTGGCCTGACCTGATCGATGCCAAGCCACAGGCTCTCGTAGGTCAATTCGCACAGACGGCGCGCCTGGATGGAGGGTTCGCCGACGTAGTACATGCGGCTGGTATCGCCGTGGAAACCGTCTTTGATAACGGTGATGTCCAAGTTGACGATATCCCCCGGCTTGAGCTTCTTTTCTCCCGGCACGCCATGGCACACCTGGTGGTTGACGGAGGTGCAAATCGACTTGGGATAGGGGCGGTGGCCATGGGGCGCATAATTGAGGGGGGCGGGAATGGCGCCCTGGACGTTGACCATGTAGTCATGGCACAGCCTATCCAACTCCCCTGTGGTAACGCCTACCTGAACGTAGGGCTCGATGTAGTCCAATACTTCGGAGGCCAGCCTTCCGGCCAGGCGCATTTTTTCGATTTCTTCGGGGGTCTTGATGGTTACTGCCATGGGGCGGTCTTCGGTTAAAATCCGTTTAGGATAGTGGATTGCGTAGCCGACTTCAATCCAAGGCCGCCGCGGAACGATTTTTAAACCCCATGGACCAAGGGCATTATGCCAAAACGCTTTGAACTGCTTGTCTTCGATTGGGACGGTACGCTGATGGATTCAGCGGCTGTCATCGTTTCATCTATTCAGGCCGCCTGTCGCGACCTCGATCTTCCCGTGCCGGACAAGGCCGCCGCCAGCCATATCATCGGCCTCGGTCTCAATGAGGCCATGCAGGCGCTGCTGCCGGACTTGGACGCAGCCGACTATGGCCGGATGGTGGACCGCTATCGCTTTCATTACCTTGGCCGGGATGCGGAAATTCCCCTTTTCAGCGGCGTGGAGGAAAGCCTGCGGGATTTGGCCGAGGCCGGTTTCATGCTGGCCGTCGCGACGGGAAAAAGCCGCAAGGGCCTTGACCGTGCCCTGGGTTACACCGGCCTCGGCGAGAGGTTCCATGCCACCCGCTGTGCCGATGAATGCTTCTCCAAACCCCACCCGCAAATGTTGCTGGAGCTGATGGATGAACTGGGAGTGGCCGCGGAGCAGACCCTGATGATCGGCGATACCACCCACGACCTCCTGATGGCGCAGAATGCCAACGTGGCGGCGGTCGGCGTGGGCTACGGCGCCCACCCCCGGGAGAATCTGGAGGCGCTGTCTCCACTGGAGTGCTTTTCGGACTACGCTGGGCTCCACGACTGGTTGGCGGCACATGCCTGATATCCGTGTACAATTCCTGTCATCCTTAGCCTTCGAACGGACCGCCCGCCATGCCGGATGAGAATAACTGGGAACGCCAGACCCTGGAAAAGCTGGCTCTTTCCGCCCTCCAGGAACAAAGGCGGGCGCGTCATTGGGGCATTTTCTTCAAGCTGCTGACCTTCATTTTTCTTTTCTTGGTGTTGTTTTCCATCATGGGATGGATCGGCCATGGCGAGCCGCCCATCGCCGGCAAGCACACGGCCCTGGTGGAACTGCGCGGCGTCATCGGTCCCGATGGCGATGCCAGCGCCGACAACATCATCAGCGGCCTGCAGGAGGCCTTCAAGGACAAGAATACCAAGGGGGTCATCCTGCGTATCAACAGCCCCGGCGGCAGCCCTGTCCAGGCCGGGCAGATTTACGACGAAATACGCCGCCTGCGAGCCCTCTATCCGGCGATTCCCCTCTATGCCGTGGTGGATGACATCTGCGCTTCCGGTGGCTACTACGTTGCCGCCGCAGCGGACAAGATCTATGTGGACAAGGCCAGTATCGTCGGTTCCATCGGGGTCATCATGGACGGCTTCGGTTTTACCGGCACCATGGAAAAGCTCGGTGTCGACCGCCGTGTGCTGACGGCAGGGGAGAATAAGGCTTTTCTCGACCCGTTCTCTCCGGTGAACAAAGACCAGCAACAGTATGCCGAGCAGATGCTGGAGGAAATACACGGCCAGTTCATCCAGGTGGTGCGCCAGGGTCGAGGCCAGAGACTGAAGGAAATTCCGGGCATGTTCAGCGGTCTGGTATGGACCGGCGAGAAGAGCGTCAGCCTCGGCTTGGCTGACGGTTTGGGGAGCATGGATTCGGTGGCCAGGGATGTCATCAAGGCGGAAGACATCGTGGATTTCACGCCCCGCGAAGGGTTCGCGGAGCGCTTCGCCAAGCGTCTCGGCGCGGCCGCGGCACAGAATTTCAACCCCCTGTCGCGCTACGGCGCTTTGCTGCATTGAGCTTGGGGGACTACCAGCCCATTCCCTGCATCCAGCATGAACGGCTGGAATTCAGCGTGTTGCGGCGTATTCCCCTGCGGCTTGAGTATCGCCTGGGGGATGAATCGAGGTCGGAGACCGTTTTGCCCCGTGACGTTTATACTCGCGGTGGGGCGGAATGGTTGAGATTCCAACGCCGCGATGGCGAAGAGGTGGAAATCCGCCTGGACGCCATCACGGCATTCAGCGAGTCGGCCAAAGCGTAGTCGACGCCCTTGAGGGGTGCGGTACAATCCCTTCACGCATAATCAAAGCACGGACACACCCTTTCCAATGCCTGGCTGATTTCTTGCTTAGCCAGTAATACACAAAATCATAAGCATTGCGCCAAGCCTTGGCGGGCGCCTTACGGGGGTTATTATGACGATTAAAGCGGTGCCGCTTAGTCCGGAGGACTTTTGTCTGGATCCGGACGCCAGCCTGATGGATGCCTTGAAACTGATGCTGGAAAAGGGAATAAACCATGTTCCCGTTTGTGACCCAGAGAGGTTTGTCGGCATCGTGGGCATCAACGATATTTTGCTGGAGCTGATTCCGGTCAGCGCCCGGGTCGAACACGGGCTGGCGGACCTCGCGTTCGCCGGCGACGCCACCCGCTTGCTGGCGGCCCATGTGGAGGGTCTCAAGCGCCGCACCGTCAAGGAACGGGTGAAAAAAGGGCAGGTGCTGGATGAAAGCTGTCCGCTGCTGGAAGCCGCCTTGCTTCTCAGCCAAAACCCGTCCCCCTTGCCGGTGGTGGGGGCCAAGGGCGAGTTCCGCGGCATGCTGAGCCGCCGCGCGCTCCTGGGTTATCTCGCCGCGCAAGAGGAGGGTTGAGATGCACGGCGCCACTTCCAGTGTCAGCGAGGTTATCTTCGGCTTGAGCCCGCTGGCCGTTTCCCTGACGGTTTTCGTCCTGACCTACGCCGTAATCGTGACCGAAAAGATCAACCGCTCCATCGTCGCCCTGCTGGGCGCCGGGGTGATGATTTTTACGGGGGTGCTGCACCAGTCCGAAGCCTTTGCCGGCATCGACTTCAATACCATCGGCCTGTTGACCGGCATGATGGTGATCGTGGCCATCACCCAGAAAAGCGGGGTGTTCCAATACGTGGCCATCGTCGCCGCCAAGTCGGTCAAGGCCGACCCCTGGTGGCTGCTGGTGATGCTGTCGGCGGTGACGGCGGTGTTCTCCGCGCTGCTGGACAACGTGACCACCGTTTTGCTGATTGCGCCGGTTACCCTGCTGATTACCGACGCCCTGCGCATATCGCCCTATCCTTACCTCTTCTCGGTGATCTTCGCCTCCAATATTGGCGGGACGGCCACCCTGATCGGCGACCCGCCCAATATCATGATCGGCTCGGCGGTAAAGCTTACCTTCAACGATTTTCTCTTCAACCTGACGCCCATCGCCGTGCTGGTGTTTCTCCTGACCCTGATTCCGATTTATTTCATCTGGGGCCGCAAGCTCAAGGCCAGCGACGAGGATCGGGAGCAGGTCATGGCGTTCAACGAGAAAGAGGCGATCACCGACGTGAAGCTGCTCAAGCAGTCCCTGTCGGTGATTTCCCTGGTGATACTCGGCTTCGTCCTGGCACACTCCATGAACCAGGAGCCGGGAACCATCGCCATGTTCGGCGCCGCGCTGCTGCTGTTGCTGCGGGCGCTGGGCAAGGACGCCGAGGAGCAGTCCCATGACGTCCACCACTCCTATGCCGAGGTGGAGTGGGTCACCATCTTCTTCTTCGTCGGCCTATTCATCGTCGTGGCGGGCATCGAGAAAGCAGGGGCCTTGTCCTTGCTGGCGGACGAGCTGGTGTCACTGACCGGCGGCGACTTCAAGGCCACGGCCTTTGTCATCCTGTGGGTCTCCGCCATCTTTTCGGCGGTGGTGGACAACATCCCCTTCGTCGCCACCATGATTCCCGTTATCCAGAGCATGGGCTCGGTATTTGCCGGCCAGAGCCTGACGCCGTTGTGGTGGTCCCTGGCGTTGGGGGCCTGCCTGGGAGGCAACGGCAGCCTGGTGGGGGCCAGCGCCAACCTGGTGGTGGCGGGTTTTGCCGAAAGGGCGGGGCAGCCGATCCGCTTCCTGCCCTTCATGCTGATGGCCTTCCCGCTGATGCTGATGAGCATCCTGGTCAGCACGGGCTACATCTACTTGCGTTACCTGTAGCCGAAAGCCCGGGTCAACTCGGGCTGAGGAGCAGAAAAATCGCCGGCCGCTTGTCCAGGTCCGGCGATTGTTTTTTCCATTCGCCGACCGTTCGGGTGTGGATGGACTGGGTCGAGAGGGTCAGGTCGACGGCCACCGTGACCAGGGTATTGGGCTTGCAGGCGGCCTGGAGATCGTCCAGCAGCCGGCGGTTGCGATAAGGCGTCTCGATGAAAATCTGGGTCCGCTTGAGGCGCAGCGATTCGGCCTCCAGTTCCTTGATCCGTTTGCTCCGCTCCGCCTTGTCCACCGGCAGGTAGCCGTGGAAGGCGAAGCTCTGGCCGTTGAGCCCGGAGGCCATGAGCGCCAGGAGGATGGAGGAGGGGCCGGCCAGGGGGACGACGCGGATGCCGTGCTGATGAGCCAGGCGCACCAGCTCGGCGCCGGGGTCGGCTACTGCGGGGCAGCCTGCCTCGGACATCAGCCCGATGTCTTTCCCTTCCAGCAGGGGGTCAAGCAGGGCGGAGACCGCCGTCGCGGCGGTATGCTCGTTGAGCTCAGCGAGCTGGATTTCCTGCAGGGGGCGGCTGAGGCCGAGCTGTTTCAGATGCCGGCGGGCGGTTTTGGGGTGTTCGACGACAAAGCTGTCGAGGCCGGCGACCAACTGCCGGACCTGTTCCGGAATCGCCGCCAGGGCCGAGTCTTCATCCCCCAGTGGGGTCGGAATCAGGTACAGGGTGCCCGCCACAGCGCTTCAGACGACCTCGAAACCTTCGTTCTGCAGCATGGTGATCAGGGCGATCAGCGGCAGGCCGATCAGGGCGTTGGGGTCGTCGCCCGTCATGCGCTCGATCAGGGCGATGCCCAGCCCCTCCGACTTGGCGCTGCCGGCACAGTTATAGGGCTGTTCCTTGGCGAGGTAGCGCTCGATGAGGGCGTCGTCGTAGTCCCTGAACTTGACCTCGAAGGGAATCACTTTGGCCTGGGTATGGCCGCTGCGGCTGTTGTGCAGGCATAGCGCGGTCTGGAAAAAGACACTCTTGCCGCGCATCATCCGCAATTGTTTCAAGGCATTCTCGTGATTGCCCGGCTTGCCCAGTTGCATGTCGCCCAGCATGGCCACCTGGTCCGAGCCGATGATCAGGGCATCGGGATGGGCGGCGGCGACCGCTTTGGCCTTGGCAATGGCAAGGCGCAGGGCCGTGGCGTCGGGAGCCTCTCCGGGAAGAGGCGTTTCGTCCACGTCGGGGGAGGTAACGCTGAAGGGGACCTTCAGGCGGGACAGCAATTCCCGGCGATAGGGGGAGGTGGAGGCAAGAACCAGTTCCTGCGTCATGATGCTTGCCTCCGGTTGGCTTACTCGGGTTGGATTTCGATCAGTGCTTCGTCCGGGGTGACGCTGTCACCCTTTTCCACGAAGATGCCGATGACGGTGCCGGAAACCGAGGTTTGCACTTCGTTTTCCATTTTCATCGCCTCGATCACCAGCACGGCGTCGCCGGCCTTCACCTTCTGGCCAGCGGCCACTTTCACTTCCACGATGGTGCCGGGCATGGCGGTGGTGACATGGCCCTGGTGGGTGGGGCGAGGGCACTTGCCCGCGGACTGGGCCGGCTTGTCGCCGCTGGATTTCTTGCTGCTGGCGGCAGTGGCCACCGCGCCACCGCTGCCGGCGTAGACTTCGATTTCGTTCAGGGCTTCGACGATGACCTCTTCCGGCACGCCATCCACGGAGACGAAGAACGGACGCTGCTCTTCGCCCTTGTGGCCGGAGCCGGAAATCTTGATGTGGTAGGTCTCGCCGTGGAGGGTGACGTTGAACTCGTCGGCGGAATACATCGGCCCGCAGTTGAGGTTGGTGCCCGGGGGCAGCAGGGGTTCGGCCTTGAGACTGCCGGCGGCCCGCTCCTGGAGGAAGGTGCGGCCGAGGTCGGGGAACATGGCGTAGGTGAGGATGTCTTCCTCGGACTTCGCCAGTCCTTCCACTTCGCCGCGCAGCTTGTCCATTTCGTCTTCCAGCAGGTCGGCGGGACGGCAGGTGATGACCTCGACGTTGCCGATGGCGATGCTGCGCACTTCGCTGTTGACGTGGCCGGGGGCCTTGCCGTAGCGGCCCTGGAGGTAGTTTTTCACCTCGGTGGTGACGGACTTGTAACGCTCGCCGGTGAGCACGTTGAGCACCGCCTGGGTGCCGACGATCTGGGAGGTGGGGGTGACCAGCGGGGGGAAACCCAGGTCTTCCCGGACGCGGGGAATTTCCGCCAGCACCTCGTCCATGCGCTCCAGGGCGCCCTGCTCCTTGAGCTGGTTGGAGAGGTTGGAGATCATGCCGCCGGGTACCTGGTTGACCAGTACGCGGGTATCCACGCCGGTAAAGGCGCTTTCGAACTGCCAGTATTTCTTCCTCACTTCGCGGAAATAGGCGGTGATTTCCTGCAGCAGGGGCAGGGAGAGGCCGGTATCGTACTCGGTGCCCGCCAGGGCGGCCACGATGCTCTCGGTGGAGGAGTGGCTCGCGCCTTCGCCGAAGGAAGAGTTGCAAGTATCGAGGATGGTGGCGCCCGCTTCCACGCCCTTGAGGAAGCACATGGCGGAGAGGCCGGAAGTGGCGTGACTGTGGAGGTGGATGGGCATGTTCACCGCGGCCTTGAGGGCCTTCACCAGTTCACCGGTGGTGTAAGGAGTCAGCAGGCCGGCCATGTCCTTGATCGCCAGGGTGTCGCAGCCCATGGCTTCCAAGTCCTTGGCCATCTGGACGAAATAGGGGATATCGTGCACCGGGCTGGTGGTGTAGCTGATGGCGCCCTCGGCGGTCTTGCCGGCTTTCTTCACCGCTTCGATGGAAATCTGCATGTTGCGCAGGTCGTTCATGGCGTCGAAGACGCGGAACACGTCCACGCCGTTGTCAGCGGATTTCTGCACGAAGGCTCGCACGACATCATCGGAGTAGTGGCGATAGCCGAGCAGGTTCTGCCCGCGCAGCAGCATCTGGATGCGGGTATTGGGCAGGGCGGCGCGCAGCTTGCGCAGACGCTCCCAGGGGTCCTCGCGCAGGAAACGGACGCAGGAGTCGAAGGTCGCGCCACCCCAGGCTTCGAGGGACCAGAAACCGACGCTGTCGAGCTTGCCGCAAATGGGCAGCATGTCTTCGGTGCGCATGCGGGTTGCGATCAGCGACTGATGACCGTCGCGTAACACCAGTTCGGAAATGTAGACTTTTGCCATACTCCAACCTACGTAATTGAATTATTGGGATGCTTCGCCGTTAGAGGTGCGCACCGGAATTATATGCCCTCGTGGGCCGCAATGGCTGCCGCAATGGCTGCGGCCAGCAGTTCCGGCGGACGGCGGATAGCGTAGTTCGCCAGTTCCGGATGGGATTCCACGAAACTGGTATTGAACCGGCCGCTGCGGAACTCGCTGTTTTTCAGGATTTCCTTGTAATAAGGAATCGTGGTTTTGACGCCATACACCGTCATGTCGGAGAGGGCGCGCAAACCCCGCTCGATGGCGCTTTCCCAGGTCAGGTTCCAGACCGTGAGCTTGGCGCACATGGAATCATAATAGGGGGGGATGACGTAGCCCGTATACATGGCCGCATCAGTACGCACGCCGGGCCCGCCCGGGGCGTAATAACGGGTTACCCGGCCGAAACTGGGCAGGAAGCCATTCTGGGGGTCTTCCGCGTTGATGCGGAATTCCATGGCGAAACCGTTGTAACTGATGTCCGCCTGCTTATATTGCAAGGGAAGGCCGCTGGCAACGCGAATCTGCTCCTGGACGATGTCGATGCCGGTGATCTGCTCGGTGACAGTGTGTTCCACCTGCAGCCGGGTGTTCATTTCCATGAAATAAAAGTTGTTGTCGGAATCCAGCAGGAACTCCACCGTGCCGGCATTTTCGTAGCCCACGGTCTTGGCCGCCTGCACCGCGAGGCCACCGATATAGTCGCGCTGGGCGCGGGTGAGCTGGGGAGAGGGGGCGATTTCGATCAGTTTCTGGTTGCGGCGCTGGATGGAGCAATCGCGCTCGAAGAGGTGTACCGCGTTGCCCTGGCTATCCGCCAGGACCTGAACCTCGATGTGCTTGGGATTGACCACGCATTTTTCGAGGAACACTTCCGGTTTGCCGAAGGCTTTGGCGGCTTCGGAAACCACGCGCTCGTAGTTGCGGATCAACTCATCTTCGCTGTTGCAGCGGCGAATGCCGCGGCCGCCGCCGCCGTTGGTGGCTTTCAGCATCACGGGGTAGCCGATCTTGTTAGCCAGTTGGCGCGCCTCTTCCACGTTGGCCAGGTTGCCGTCGCTGCCGGGAATGACGGGAATGCCGGCCTTGATCATGGCCTTGCGGGCTTCGATCTTGTCGCCCATCTGGCGAATGACTTCGGCGGAGGGGCCGATGAAGCGAATGCCCCGGCGGGCGCAAATTTCGGCCAACACCGGGTTCTCGGACAGGAAACCGTAACCGGGGTGGAGGGCGTCGCAGCCCGAGGCAACGGCCAGGTTGACGATATTATGGGCGTTCAGGTAGCCGATCACCGGATCGGAACCGATGTTGTAGGCTTCATCGGCTTTCTTGACGTGCAGGGCATGCCGATCGGCATCGGTGTATATCGCGACCGACTTGATGCCCATTTCGGCGCAGGCGCGCACGATGCGCACCGCAATTTCGCCCCGGTTGGCAATAAGTATTTTTTTGATCATTAGAAGCCTAAATCTCGTAAAAGACGGTTACCGTGATTCGAGCCGGCGGGAACTTTAGATTCGCCCCCGGCTATTCAAGCTTTTTTGACAGCCAAAGCCAAGAATTGTATCATGCGCGCCCAATGTCTGAACAGCCAGCTATCAACGGTCTGGAGTTCGCCCGGAAAGGTGAAAAGCTAAGCGGGGATGTCTCCGTGGCGGCGTTGCGCCGGGTGAGCGGCCTGCTTTCATCCCGCGACGGGGTAGTTCATTATGAACTTTCCGGGCTCGTGAATGAAGCGGGCAAGCCTGTGCTGCAGCTCAAGTTGCGGGGCCGACTCTGGGTGGTTTGCCAGCGTTGCCTGGGGGAGATGGAATACCCTCTGGCGACGGACACCGAGTTGGAGCTCGTGGCCGATGAGGGTGGCCTCAAGCCGCTTGAAGAAGAAGCCGAGTCGGTCGATACGGTTGTCGCAGACAAAGAAATGGATGTGGTGTCTTTGGTGGAGGAAGAAATCCTGCTGGAGATACCGATGTCGCCCAAGCACCCCGAAGGCGAGTGTGGCGAGGCCGGACACGTTCCCGCCCAGCCAAAAAGCAATCCCTTCAGCGTCTTGGCGGCCTTGAAGAAGCAACGTTAAAGTTTTTATTAAGGAGCAATCATGGCTGTTCAGCAGAACAAGAAGTCCCCTTCCAAGCGTGGCATGCACCGTGCCCACGATTTCCTGACCAACCCGCCCCTGGCCGTGGAACCCACCACCGGTGAAGTGCACCTGCGCCATCACATCAGCCCCAACGGGTACTACAAGGGTCGCAAAGTCGTTCGCACCAAGGGCGAGTAACGCCTTGTCCGGCATCTTCATGCTTGAATCGGCTGCCGGAACCCTGTCATAAATGGATATTACCGTCGCAATTGACGCCATGGGCGGCGACCATGGCGCGCACGTGACCGTGCCTGCCGCCCTGGAATATCTGAAGCGGGACCTTGAAGTCAATATCGTCCTGGTAGGCCTCCAGGACGTTCTGGAAAAAGAGCTGAGGGCGCGCGGCGCCTCTACCGGCCCGCGTCTGCGCATCCATCACGCCAGCGAGGTCGTCACCATGGACGACCCTTTGTCATCGGCGCTGCGGACCAAAAAAGATTCTTCCATGCGCGTGGCGATCAACCTGGTGAAAACCGGGGAGGCCAATGCCTGCGTGTCTGCCGGCAATACCGGCGCCCTGATGGCGATTTCCCGCTTCGTCCTCAAAACCCTGGCGGGCATCGAACGGCCCGCCATTGCCACCACGCTTCCCACACGGCGCGGCCATACCTACGTTTTGGACCTGGGGGCCAACGTGGACTGCTCGGCCGAGCACTTGCTGCAATTCGGCATCATGGGCGCCATGCTGGCTTCCGCCGTCGACCACAAGGAAGCCCCTTCAGTCGGCCTTCTCAATATCGGCGAGGAGGAGATCAAGGGCAACGAGGTGGTGAAGGAGGCCGGGGATTTGTTGCGCTCCAGCCACCTCAACTTCTTCGGCAACGTGGAAGGGGACGATATCTACAAGGGCACCACCGACGTGGTGGTGTGCGATGGTTTCGTCGGCAACGTGGCCTTGAAAACATCCGAGGGTCTGGCCCAGATGCTGGCCACCTTTCTGCGGGAAGAGTTCCAGCGTAACCTTCTCACCAAGATCATGGGGCTGTTGGCGCTCCCCGTTCTGAAAGCTTTCAAAAAGCGCGTCGATCACCGCCGCTACAACGGCGCCAGCCTGTTGGGACTGCGTGGGATCGTCATAAAAAGCCATGGTTCGGCCGATTCCTTTGCCTTCCTGTTCGCCATTGAACGAGCGGTGGAAGAGGTGAGGAACGGCGTGCTGCGACGCATCAGCGACCAAATGGCGATCCTGACCAACGAGAGGACACATTCTTGATTTATTCCCGAATCACCGGAACTGGCAGCTATCTGCCGGAAAAAGTCCTGACCAACCACGATCTGGCAAAAATCGTGGACACCTCGGACGAATGGATCGTCGAACGTACTGGCATTCGTGAACGTCACATCGTGGCCGAAGGGGAAAATACCAGCGACTTGGCCCTCCACGCCAGCCGCAAGGCCATCGAGGCCGCCGGCATCGACCCCAAGCAGATCGATCTCATCGTGGTGGCGACCACTACCCCCGATTTCGTTTTTCCCAGCACGGCCTGCCTGCTGCAGGAAAAGCTCGGTATTCGCGGTTGTCCGGCCTTTGACGTGCAGGCGGTGTGCAGCGGCTTCATCTACGGTGTTTCCGTGGCAGACCAATTCATCCACTCCGGTCAGAGCAAATGCGCCCTGGTGGTGGGCGCGGAGACCATGTCCCGCATCCTCGACTGGCAAGACCGCGGCACTTGCGTGCTGTTCGGCGACGGGGCGGGGGCGGTGATTATTCAGGCCAGCGATAAGCCGGGCATTGTTTCCACCCATCTCCACGCCGACGGCAGTCAGCACCACCTCCTGGAAACGCCTGCCCGCATCGAGAACGGCAAGGTGGTGGGCAATCCCTATTTGGTGATGGATGGCGGGGCTGTATTCAAGTATGCCGTCAACGCACTCGATTCCATTGTCGAAGAGGCCCTGGCCGCCAACGACATGGACAAGTCCGAGGTGGACTGGCTGGTTCCCCACCAGGCCAACCTCCGCATCATCAAAGGCACGGCGAAGAAACTGGGCATGAGCATGGACAGAGTGGTGGTGACTCTGGACAAGCACGGCAATACTTCCGCCGCCTCCATTCCCCTGGCCCTGGACAGCGCGGTGCGGGAAGGCAAGATCAAGGCCGGCGAAACCGTGCTGCTGGAAGGCATCGGTGGCGGCTTCGCCTGGGGCGCCGTTCTGGTGCGCTGGTAATCAATCAAAACACTCGAGAGGGATAATGAGCTTCGCTTTCGTATTTCCCGGACAAGGTTCTCAATCCGTGGGCATGATGGGTGCCTACGGCGATCTGGCGGCACTGCGCGACACTTTTGCGGAAGCCTCCGATGTGCTTAAGCAGGATATCTGGTCCATGGTGGCTGAGGGGCCCGCCGAAGCGCTCAACCAAACCATCAACACCCAGCCGGTGATGCTGACGGCCGGCGTGGCCGTTTACCGCGCTTGGCAGGCCCAGGGTGGCGCGGCGCCTGCTTTCATGGCCGGTCACAGCCTGGGCGAATACACCGCTCTGGTGGCGGCTGGCGCCTTGGCATTCGCCGATGCGTTGCCTTTGGTGCGGTACCGTGCCGAGGTGATGCAGTCCGCCGTGGCCGAGGGCGTGGGCGCCATGGCCGCCATCCTGGGACTGGACGACGACGCCGTGCGTGCCGTGTGCGCCGAAGCGGCCCAGGACGACGTGGTGGAGGCGGTGAATTTCAACTCTCCCGGCCAGGTGGTGATCGCCGGCAACAAGGCCGCCGTGGAGCGGGGCATGGAATTGGCCAAAGCCAAGGGCGCCAAGCGGGCGCTGCCCCTTCCCGTGAGCGTGCCGTCCCACTGCGCCCTGATGCGGCCCGCTGCCGAGAAGCTGTCCCAGTATCTGGCCTCCGTGCCCGTGAAGGCGCCGGCGATCCCCGTGTTGCACAACGCCGACGTGGTTTCCTACGACAATGAAGCCGCCATCAAGGACGCTCTGGTGCGCCAGCTGTACAGCCCGGTGCGCTGGGTGGAAACCGTGCGCGCCCTGGCCGACCGGGGCGTGACCCATGTTGCCGAATGCGGCCCCGGCAAGGTGCTGGCAGGCCTCAACAAGCGCATCGACGAGCGGGTACAGGCCCTCGCGCTGACGGACGGCGCCTCTATTTTAGACGGTAAATCCGTTTTAATTTAATGCGTTGCGATATTTTGTTTATATAACGAATAAACACAAGGGAGAGACGGAAAGTGGATAATCGGGTTGCATTGATCACTGGCGCCAGCCGTGGCATCGGCAAGGCGATTGCACTGGAACTGGGCAGGGCGGGCGCAACGGTTATCGGCACTGCGACCAGCGACAGCGGCGCGGAGGCGATTTCCGCATACCTTAAGGAAGCGGGCGTGAAAGGCGCCGGCATGGCGCTCAACGTTACCGACGCCGCCCAGGTCGAAACCGTGCTGGAGAGCATCCGTGGTCAGTTCGGCGAGGTGGCGATCCTGGTCAACAATGCCGGTATCACCCGCGACAACCTCCTGATGCGCATGAAGGAATCCGAGTGGGACGACATCATGGAAACCAACCTCAAGTCGGTGTTCCGCATGTCCCAGGCCGTGCTCAAGGGCATGATGAAGGCCCGTTACGGGCGCATCATCAGCATTGCCTCGGTGGTGGGGGTGGCGGGAAACGCCGGCCAGACCAACTACGCAGCCGCCAAGGCCGGCATTATCGGCTTCTCCAAGTCCTTGGCACGGGAGGTGGGCAGCCGCAATATCACCGTCAACTGCGTGGCACCCGGTTTCATCGACACCGACATGACCCGCGCGCTTTCCGAGGAGCACCGCAATGCCCTGCTGAAGCAGATTCCCCTGGGAACCCTGGGGCAGGCTGAGGACATTGCCGCCGCCGTGGCCTTCCTGGCATCGTCCCGGGCCGGTTACGTCACCGGCGAGACGCTGCATGTCAACGGCGGCATGTACATGGGCTGAAGTCCGCGCCGCGCGGAAATTGCAGCGGTTTGTTGAAAGTTTAAACTCTGGTAGAATCTCGTCGATTTTGCCTCATTCTCAGTGAACTGAAAGGGAAATAACAGATGGAAAACATCGAACAACGCGTCATCAAGATCGTGGCCGAGCAACTGGGCGTTAGCGAAGCCGAAGTGAAGAGCGAGTCCTCCTTCGTGGACGACCTCGGCGCGGATTCCTTGGACACCGTTGAGCTGGTGATGGCGCTCGAAGAAGAATTCGACTGCGAAATCCCTGACGAAGAAGCGGAAAAGATCACCACCGTGAAGCAGGCCGTCGATTACATCAACGCCCACCTCAAGTAATTCAACCGCATCAAACCATTCCGCATTTAGATTAACGGAGTTGTTTTGTCCCGACGCAGAGTAGTCATCACCGGTCTCGGGGTTGTTTCCCCGGTCGGCATCGGTGTCGGCGAGGCTTGGTCCAACCTCCTCGCCGGCAAATCCGGTATCACCCGCATCACCCGCTTCGACGCTTCCGGCTTCGCCTCCCAGGTGGCCGGGGAGGTCAAAGGGTTCGATGTCACCCAGTACCTTTCCGCCAAGGATGCGCGCCGCATGGATGTCTTCATCCACTACGGCATGGCGGCCGGCATCGAGGCCATCAAGGACTCGGGCCTGGCGGTGACGCCGGAGAACGCCGACCGCATCGGCGTGAACATCGGTTCCGGCATCGGCGGCCTGCCGATGATCGAAGACACCCACGGCACCTTCCTGGAGGGGGGGCCCCGCAAGATTTCGCCGTTCTTCATTCCCGGCACCATCATCAACATGATCTCGGGCAACCTGTCGATCATGTTCGGCATGAAGGGCCCAAACCTGGCCGTGGTCACCGCCTGCACCACCGGTCTCCACGCCATCGGCCTCAGCGCCCGCACCGTCGCCTATGGCGATGCGGACGTCATGGTCTGCGGCGGCGCCGAATCCACCGTATCGCCCCTGGCCATCGGCGGCTTCTCCGCCGCCAAGGCCCTCTCCACCCGCAACGATGACCCCGCCACCGCCAGCCGTCCCTGGGACAAGGACCGCGACGGCTTCGTGCTGGGCGAGGGCGCCGGGGTGATGGTGCTGGAGGAATACGAGCACGCCAAGGCGCGCGGTGCCAAGATTTACGCCGAACTGGCGGGCTTCGGCATGAGCGGCGATGCCTTCCACATGACCGCCCCGGATACCGACGGCCCCAAGCGTTCCATGGCCAACGCCCTGCGCGACGCTGGCGTCAACCCGGACCAGGTGCAGTACGTCAACGCCCACGGCACTTCCACCCCGCTGGGAGACAAGAACGAAACCGAGGCCATCAAGCTGGCCTTCGGCGACGCGGCCTACAAGCTGGTGGTGAACTCCACCAAGTCCATGACCGGCCACCTCCTCGGCGGGGCGGGCGGACTGGAATCGGTGTTCACCGCCCTGGCCGTGCATCACCAGGTTTCGCCGCCCACCATCAACATCTTCGAGCAGGACCCGGAGTGCGATTTGGACTACTGCGCCAATACCGCCCGGGAGATGAAGATCGACGTGGCGCTGAAAAACAACTTTGGCTTCGGCGGCACCAACGGCAGCTTGGTCTTCAAGCGGATATAAGCTTTTCTTTCATCATCGAAGCGGGCCGGTACATCCGGCCCGTTTTGTTTACGGGACCATTCAGCGGGTACAATGGCTCACCTGCAAACCGGCCAACTGAAGCATGCCCACGGACCTCGATCAAGCCATCAGCCTTCACCAGGCGGGACGCATAACGGAGGCGGAAGCAATCTATCGGCAGATATTGCGGCGCCAGCCCAATCAGCCTGACGCCTTGCATCTCCTCGGCGTGGCAGCACACCAGCAGGGCAATGGGGCCTTGGCCAGGGAGCTAATCGAACGCGCCGTCCGGCAGCGTCCCCAAGTGGCGATGTTTCACAACAATTTGGGGGAGGTGCTGCGGGCAGCGGGAAAACTCGCCGAAGCGGCGGGAAGCTACCAACAGGCTATCGAACGGGACCCTGAGTTCGCCGCCGCCTGGGCCAATCTCGGCCTGGCGCTGCACCAGCTCGACCACCAGGCCGATGCCCGTGTCTGCCTCGAACGGGCGCTACAGTTGCAGGAACGCTTTCCGGATGCCTGGAACAACCTGGGCCTGGTGGCCCAGTCCCAGAAACGTCTGGAAGAGGCGGAGGCCTGCTACCGGCGGGCCATTGAACAGAACCCCTCCCATGGCTTGGCCCTTAATAATCTGGCAAACCTGAAGGCGGAACAAAAGTCCTTTCCCGAGGCCATCGCCCTTTACCGGCGGTCTCTGGCCGCGGATTCCGGCAACGCCATGGCCGCCATGAACCTGCTGCACCACCGCCTCAATATCGCCGACTGGGACGAAAGCCTGGACCCGCTTGCCCAACAGGTGCGTGATGCCGTGGGAGCGGGGAGGGATTACGGCGTCAGTCCTTTCTCGTTTTCCACCCTTTTCGCCTCGGCCGAAGAACAGCGCCGGTGCGCGGACCATTGGGCAGCCAGCCGCCTGACCCCCCTGGCGGCAAACGCGGGGGGACTGGGGCAAGCGCCGTTGGATGCGCCGGAGGGCAAGCTGCGCATCGGCTACCTGTCGCCGGACTTCCGCCTGCATCCCGTGTCGCTGCTGGCGGTGGGACTGCTCGAAGGCCACGACCGTTCCCGTTTCCAGATTCATGGCTACGGCATCGGTGCCGACGACGGCAGCGCACTGCGCCGGCGCATCGCCGGGGCCTGCGACGCCTTCCGCGACCTGTCCGGCCTGCCCGCCCTGGAGGCGGCCCGTGTTATCCGGGGCGATGGGGTGGACATTCTCATCGACCTGGCGGGCTATACCCAGGGCGCGCGGCCGGAAATTCTCGCCCTGCGGCCTGCCCCCATCCAGGTGGGGTACCTCGGCTATCTGGGCACCATGGGCGACGGCATTCTCGACTACCTCATCAGCGACGACATCCTAACGGCCGCCGGCAGCGAGGGCGGCTACGCGGAAAAACTGGTCCGCCTTCCCTGGTACCAGGTCAACAGCCGGGAGGCGCTGGCTCCGCCACCGGCGCGCCGGGAGGCTGGCCTGCCCGAGGGGGCGACGGTGCTGTGCTGCTTCAACCAGACCATGAAAATCCAACCCGTGGTTTTCGACCTTTGGCTGGACCTGCTGCGCCAGGTTCCCCGGGCGGTGCTGTGGCTGCTGGCGGAGAACGAATGGGCGCGGGAAAACCTGCTGCGCCATGCCGCCAAAGCCGGCATCGGGCCGGAGCGCCTGGTTTTCTCCCCCCGCGTCGCCCCCGAGGACCACTACGCACGCCTGCAACTGGCCGATTTGTTCCTCGATACCTTGCCCTACAACGCCGGCACGACGGCGTCGGACGCGCTCTGGGCAGGGGTGCCGGTGCTGACCGTCCAAGGAGAAACCTTTCCGGGCCGCATGGCGTCGAGCGTGCTCGCCGCATTCGGCCTGCCGCAACTGATTGCCCATTCCCTCGACGAATACCGGCAACAGGCGCTGGAGCTCCTGGGAGACCAGGAGAAGTTGGCCGCCCTCAAGACAGAAACCGCCCGTCTGCGAGCCGGGGCACGTCTGTTCGACACCGCTGCCTTCACTCGCCATTTCGAGGCGGCCCTGGAAAAGATGGCGGCACGCCAGCGCCAGGGCCTTCCGCCCGAGCCCATCGCCATCATCGAATAGCTTCCACCTGGCTGCGCCCACCCGAGTCTCGCGCTATCCTGTAGAATCAGTTTGATAGGAGGGAGGCACCCCATGAAGCTCACCGTCCTCGGCGCCAGCGGCGGCATAGGCCGCGGCCTGCGCACCATCTCCTTCCTGGTGGACGATGATATTCTCATCGACGCCGGCACCGGGGTGAACGACCTTACCCTGGACCAGATGGCCGCCATCCGGCACGTCTTCCTCACCCACGCCCACTTGGACCACATCGCCTGCCTGCCCATGCTGGCCGACGCCGCGCTGGACCGGCGGGCAAGGCCCCTGACTATCCATGCTCTGCCGGAAACCCTGGCCACCCTCAAGGACAGCATTTTCAACAACCGCGTTTGGCCCGACTACACGGCGAAACCCACGCCGGAAGCTCCATGGGTGGCCCTGGAGCCCGTTATTGTCGGGCAAGCGGTCCGCCTCCATGGCCGTACGGTTACACCCCTGCCTGCCCGGCATTCGGTGCCGGCGGTGGGCTACGCCGTGGAAGGGGAGACTGGCGGCTTCGCCTACAGCGGCGATACCACCCTGTGCGAGCCCTTCTGGACGGCGGTGAACCGCCTGCCGAAGCTGCGCTACATGTTCCTGGAATGCACCTTTCGCGACGACGTCAGCCCGGAGCAGGCGCAGGAGTGGGGGCACATGACGCCGCATTTGTGGATGCAAGCCTTGGAGCTCTATACAGGGAGCGCCGAGGCGCGGGTGGTGCACATGGAGCCGGGAAAAGAAGACCGCACACTTGATCAGCTGGCGCATGCAGCAGGAATTCCCCTCATGCAAGCTGAATCAGGGGGGGTATTTAACCTCTGAAGCCGCCTCAGGCAAACAGCGCCTGAATTTTCTCAACATTCGGCTGCTCCACCACCCCCTTCTCGGTAATCAACCCCGTCACCAGTTCCGCCGGCGTCACGTCGAAGGCCGGGTTCCGCACCCGCACGCCTTCCGCCGCCCATTGGCAGTCCCGGTAGCCGGTGACTTCGTCCGAGGCCCGCTCCTCGATGGGGATGTCGGCGCCGCTGGCTATGGCGAGATCGATGGTGGAGAGGGGACAGGCGACGTAGAAGGGGATGTTGTGGCGCCTTGCCAGCACGGCCACCATGTAGGTGCCGATCTTGTTGGCCACGTCGCCGTTGGCGGCGACCCGGTCGGTGCCCACCACCACGGCGTCGATTTCGCCTCGGCTCATGAGGTGGCCGGCCATGTTGTCGGTGATGAGGGTGACGGGGATGTTCTCCTGCACCATTTCCCAGGCGGTGAGGCGGGCGCCCTGGAGGAAGGGGCGGGTTTCGTCGGCGTAGACGCTGATTTTCTTTCCCGAGTCCCGTGCCGAGCGGATGACGCCCAGGGCGGTGCCGTGGCCGGCGGTGGCCAGGGCACCGGCGTTGCAGTGGGTTAGCACCCGGGCGCCGTCAGGAATATAGGCGGCGCCGTATTCGCCCATGGCCTTGTTGATGCGGATATCCTCGGCGGTGATGGCATGGGCTTCCTCCAGCAGACGGTGGGCCACGTTGTCATTGGACTGGCCGCGAATGCTGTCCCAGACCTTTTTCATCCTTTCCAGGGCCCAGAACAGGTTCACGGCGGTAGGGCGGCTATGGGCCAGGATGTCGATGCCATCCTCCAGCCAGCGGTCGAACTCGGCCTTGTCCAGGGGCTGGAGGCGGCGGGCTTCGAGAGCCATGCCGTAGGCGGCGGTGCAGCCGATGGCGGGCGCGCCCCGCACCACCATGGCACGGATGCCTTCGGCCACCGAAGCGGCGGAATCGTAGGCGATGTATTCGAAGCGGGCAGGGAGGACGCGCTGGTCG
>JAJZVC010000010.1 GCA_021845865.1 Pseudomonadota bacterium
CAGAGGCTTGCCCACGCTGTCCAGGTCGATGGCCTGGCCGCCGGCCATGCCCCGGGAACCGGAGGCGGCGGCGAGCAGTTTCACCATCTCCAGCTGCGCGCGGGGTTCGTCGGCCAGTTCGTGGTCGGCCAGGAGCTGGAAGGCCAGGGTCTGGAGGGCGTCGCCCACCAGCAGGGCGGTGGCCTCGTCGTACTGCACGTGGCAGGTGGGCTTGCCCCGGCGCAGGACGTCGTTGTCCATGGACGGCAGGTCGTCGTGGACCAGGGAGTAGGCGTGGACCAGCTCCACGGCGGCACCGGCGATTTCCACCCGCTCCGGGGCGGCGCCCACCGCCTCGCCGGCGGCGAAGGCCAGCAGGGGGCGCACCCGCTTGCCGCCGCCGAGGACGGCGTAACGCATGGCGTCGTGGAGACGCTGGGGGGCGATGTCGGCGGCGGGCAGCAAGCGGGCCAGCGCCTCCTCCATCCGCGCCTGGAGGGGAGCGGCCCAGGCCTGAAAGTCAGCGGGGTTCATCGGCGGGGGTGAAATCCTGCAGGGCGCCGCTTTCGGTCAGCACCTTCACCTGCTGCTGGGCGTCGGCCAGGGTTTTCTGGCAGTACTGGAGCAGCTCGGCGCCGCGCTTGTAGGCGGCCAGGGACTGGTCGAGGGGCAGCTGGCCGCCTTCCATGGTGGCGACGAGGCTTTCCAGTTCGGCCAGGGCGGATTCGAAGGTTTTGGGGGTGGGGGCGGACTTACCCATGACGGTGAGGCGTGCAAAAGCGTAAACATACCGCAATGGACGGGGCGCGGTCAATGCAAACCCCCGCCGGGAAAGCGGAATAGGCCGCCCTTCCGGGCGGCCGGCGGCTCACTCGAAGCTGTCGGCGTTGGCCTCGAGATTCTCGTGGAAACGCTGCCGCATATCCTCCTCGAAGAAGAACCGCGGCTCGCCGAAGGCGGGTTTCAATTCGTCGAGCCAGGTAGCCTGGTCGTCGAACTCGGCGAAGAAGGGCCGGTGTACCCAGTCCGGATCGCGGCCCTGGAGGAAGCGCAGTTCGAACACTTGCTTGCCCATGACCTCGGTGGCGCCGAGGACGTGAATTTTCCCCGGGTTGGCGGACATGCTCGGCCCCCGCACGTTGCGGCACAGGCCGCTGACCTGCTGGTAGGCCTGGCGGTAAATCCGCCACGCCTCCACCAGGGGGACGGCGAAGTATTGCTGGGCGCCGGTGTTGCGGGCGATGAACATGTAGTAGGGGATGCAGCCCAGGTCCACCTGGCGGTTCCACATCTCGGCCCACGCCGCCGGGTCGTCGTTGATGTGGCGCAGGAGGGGGGACTGGGTGCGGATCACCGCCCCCGTTTCGCGGACGTTGCGGATCGCCTGGCGCACCACCTCCGGCTCCAGTTCCTTGGGGTGATTGAAGTGGGCCATCACCGCCAGGTGCTTGCCGGCCTCGCCTACCTTGCGGAACAGGGCGAGGAGCTCCGCGCTGTCCTTGTCGGCGGTGAAGCGGTAAGGCCAGTAGGAAAGGGCCTTGGTCCCCAGGCGGATGCGGCGCAAATTGGGCAGGTCGGCGCCGAGCAGGGGCTCGATGTAGCCGGCCAGGTTCCTCGCCGACATGATCAGGGGATCGCCGCCGGTGAACAGTACGTCGGTGACTTCCGGGTGCTCCTTGAGGTAGGCCACCAGGGTATCGATTTCGCGGCTGGCGAACTTGAGGTCGGAAATGCCCACGAACTGCGGCCAGCGGAAGCAGAAGGTGCAGTAGGCATGGCAGGTCTGGCCCTGGCTGGGGAAAAACAGCACCGTCTGGCGGTACTTGTGCTGCATGCCGTCGAGGGGCTCGCCGCGGAATACCGGCACGTTGTGGTCGGCCTGGCCGGCGGGGTGGGGGTTGAGCGCCATGCGGATGCGGTTGGCCGCGGCGGCGACGACGGACGGGTCAGCGCCGTTTTTCAGCAGGCCGGCGATTTCATCGTAGTGCTCGGGACGCAGCATGTCGCGCTGGGGAAAGGTAAGAATGAACATCGGATCGTCGGGGGCACGGTCCCAGTCGATCAGGTGGTCGACGACGAAGTTGTTGGCCTTGAACGGCAGCACGCGGCCAACAACTTCGATGTCGAATTTCTGCGCTTCCGTGAGCTTCGCCATTTGCGGAATGTCGCGGAAGTTGTGCAGCAGGTAGGATTTGTAGGGCCGATGGGTGGGAAAATCGGCGACCAGCAGTTTCTGGCGGGTTGTGCGCGTCAACCGGAACCTCCTTTCTGTGTGCCCGCAATCACCGGGGAGAGGGGCAATCTGTTGATTTGTCTATGGTTGTCGAGGCCTCCTGGCGGAGGCATCAATAAATCCGATGGACGGGGGGCGGAGAAGTTCCCGGAGCGGGAGAGGCGAGGAGCTTCCCGCGCGGCGGAATGCCACGCGGGAAGGGGGATTGGGCGGAGGCGAAAAAAATCCTAGGGGGCGTCCTGTTCTTCCCCGCCCAGGGCTTCCACTAGGTCGGGCAGGAAACGGGCCAGTTCACCGGCCATGAGGGCGAAATCGGCGTCGAACTGTTCGTCGACCGTGGCGGCCTGGGATTCCGCCTCCTCCTTCAGGATGTCGAGGAAGGCCACCTGCTTCACTTGCAGCTGGTCGTTGAGGATGAAGGAGATGCGGTCGTTCCAGGTCAGGGCGAGGCGGGCGGCGAACTTGCCGTCGGCGATGTGGCGCCGGATTTCCTCGCCGTCGAGGGTGTGGCGGGTGTAGCGCACGGTGGATTTTTCCTCGCTGGGAGCCTGGAGGACGCAGTCCCGGTCGATGGTGAAGCCGGCGGGGGGCTCCCCGGCGGCGAGCCAGCCGGTCATGGCGGCGACGGGGGACTGGCGGGTCTTCAGCAGGGAGAGGGGGAGATCGTCCAGGCTGTCCCGCAGCAGGCTCAGCATTTCCTCCGCCCGGGCGCTGTTGGCGGCGTCCACCACCAGCCAGCCGTGGAGGGGGTCGACCCAGGCGTGGACGGCGCGGCGGCGGCAGAAGGCCCGGGGCAGCAGCTCCGACATCACCTGCTCCTTCAGTTCGCGCAGCTGCTTGCGCCCGGGCCGGTAGCCCTGCTGGGCCTCGATGAAATCGGCCTTTTCCTGGGTCAGCTGGTTGACCACCGCGGCGGGGAGCAGCTTCTGCTCCACGCCCATGGCGATCAGCATCTGCCGGTTGAGGGAATGGACCAGGGCGTCGCCCTTGGCGGGCGGGACCCAGCCTCGGCTTTGCAGGTCCAGCCCGCCGCAGGGCTGGAGGGGGTGGCGGGCAAGCCGTTCTTCGATCTGGGCGGCGGTGACGCTCCAGCCGGCGGGGAGGCGATAGATTTGCAGGTTCTTGAACCACATGCGCGTAATTCCGACACAAAAGGCGCCATTGTACAGGCCGAAAGGGCCGGGGAGAAAAAGTCGGCCTCGGCGCGGCGCAGGCGGTTCAGGAACCGGGGATGACCATGTCCGACGTGCCGGGGCAGACCCAGCGCGGATATTCCCGCGAGGTGTCGATGCAGCCGCCGTCGGCGTAAACCCCCTTGGGGTCCCGGTAGCGGAGCATGGCATCGAGAATGGCCTCGGTTTCCGCCGGGTTGCGCAGGGAGGCCTGGACGCAGGCATCCACCACGTCTTCGTCGATTTGCAGTTCGCCGGCGGCGTCATGGTAGGCGCCGTGGCGCCAGTGGAAGATTTCCAGGCATTTCGCCGCCAGGGTATAGGGCTGGTCATGCTTCCAGAAATTGGTGAACAGGCCGCCGCCGAGGTAGAACACCCAGGAGCCCTCGTAGCCCGTCACGTCGGAGGAGTGCTCGTCGGGGTTGCGAAACCAGAGGCGGTCGCCGGGGACGTAATATTTCGGCGGCAGGGGGGCTTCCATGGAACCGTATTCCCGCAGGAAGACGTCGTGAAACTGGCCCGACATGATGGCCCGGGTTTCCCATTGCCGTTGCAGGCGGTGGTACAGCTCGGGGTTGTGGGTGCTCAGTTCCTGGGCGACGGCGAGGAGGATAACGTACTCGGTGGCCCGGTAGCAGGAGAAGGAGTAGAGCTTGCCCGATGCCTCGGGCTGGGTCGCCTTCTGCAATGCCGCGAGGAGGGATTTCCCCGGCAGCACGGTGAAGCCCCGCTCCTCGTCGTAGGTCCAGTAGCCGGCCGGGCGCTCCGCCTCGCTGGTGTGGAAAGCCAGGGCTGTCCGGCGAGCGGCTTCGACGATGTTGCGCCGAACCCGGATGGCGGCCTGAAGCTCGGCGAAGCTGGGGAATTCGAAGGGCACCGGCCCCAGCAGCAGGGCCAGGAGGATTTCCCGCTCCAGGTCGTCGATTCGTTCCCGGGGGGAAAGGCCGAACTGCTCGCACAGGCCGGTGGTGTCGAAGCCGGGGGCCCACTGCCCGGCGTCCAGGCTGAGGCGGAGCAAGCCTGAGTGGCTGCTGGCGACGACGCTCACGCCGAGCCCCTCCAGCTGGGCCTGGAGATAACTCCGCGCGGCCTCGGCGCCGTGGGTCAGGGAACGGTGAAGCAGGATGCCGCCACCGTCGTGGGCGGCCTCGCTGCGCGTGCCGTCAAGGGGCTGAAACCAGGGCCCGGAAGAACCGGGAAAGGCGCTGGCGCGGGAAGCGGAAAACGGCACGGGCTCCTCCAAGGAGACTCAAGGAGGCCAACCATATCACGGACGTGCTTACATTTTTCTGACATGGGGCGTCACGGATTGGCTGGATGCGTGGGAAGAGGGTTGAGCGCTGTTTGGGAGAACGGTTGGAGGGCGCCGCCCCTTGTTAATGCGGTTCGCGGAGGGCTGTTTTCAAGGCGCGGGGCACCGGCACGGCCGTCCAGCGCGGCCATGAAAGCCACGGGCCCTAGGGGGCGACGATGAAAAGCGCGGCCAGCGGGGCCACATTGAGAAGCAGGACGCCCACTTTGTAGAGCGCCATGCCCCCGTAGTGGATTGCGTCGAACGTTTCGACCGACACTTTGAACCAACGAGCGTGCAGCCGATATATCGGGTCATGGGCGACGTAGAAGGCGCCAAACCAGAGACAGAGAATCCCGTAGTTGACGCCGATGCTCCAAAGCAGGATTTCTTTGATTTCAGGGGCGGACATGACAGGCCTCCAAGGCAAGAATTAAACGGATCAACCCTTATCCCTGTTGATTTAAGCACGTTATTGCCATCCCGGGACGATTCTTGGAATTGCCGCTTCCGGCCCTTTGGGGCGGTACAAAGGGTCGGGCGTGAAGACGCGTCCGCGCTTCCTCCTTACTGGGGAGGGCGTTAAAGGGAGACGGCGCCCCCAAGGCGGGAAAAAGAAAAAGCCCAGCATGAGGCTGGGCTTCTTGAGGTTTGCCGCGCGGGGTCTAGGCGGCGAAGTTCTTGGCCGCGAAGTCCCAGTTGGCCAGGCTGGCGAGGAAGGTCTCGACGAACTTGGGGCGCAGGTTGCGGTAGTCGATGTAGTAGGCGTGCTCCCACACGTCGATGGTGAGCAGGGCCTTGTCGCCGGTGGTCAGGGGAGTGCCGGCGGCGCCCATGTTGACGATGTCCACGGAACCGTCGGCCTTCTTCACCAGCCAGGTCCAGCCGGAGCCGAAGTTGCCCACGGCGGAGGCCTGGAAGGCCTTCTTGAATTCGTCGAAGGAACCCCATTTGGCCTTGATGGCGTCGGCCAGGGCGCCGCTGGGCTCGCCGCCGCCATTGGGCTTGAGGCAGTTCCAGAAGAAGGTGTGGTTCCACACCTGGGCGGCGTTGTTGTAGACGCCGCCGGCGGGGGCCTTCTTGACGATGTCCTCGAGGGCCATGTTCTCGAACTCGGTGCCCTTGATGAGGTTGTTCAGGTTGGTGACGTAGGCCTGGTGGTGCTTGTCGTGGTGGTACTCCAGGGTCTCGGCGGACATGTGGGGGGCCAGGGCGTCCTTGGCAAAGGGCAGGTCGGGCAGTTTGTGTTCCATGCTTGTTCTCCAGAGGGTTGTGAAGGCGGCAGAGGGCGCGCCGGATTTGGAATTAAACTCGATCTAATTTATAGAACCTGACTGATTTTGTCCACATTGTACTGGCTTGCCTCGCAAAATACCATGCCATGCCGCTTGGCGGTCAGGCAGGTACGGCAACGAAAGCTAACACAGATATAGCGCCTCCCCCTTGTCGTTTCAAGGGGCGGCGGGTTGCGCGGGGGAGGGGTTGGGGTACAATAGCCAACTTTTCTCTTTATATAACAGTCCGATAATCAAGGTTTTTGGTCAACTTCTACAGGCAGAGGGGATTGTCTAATCATGACGGGCTTGGCGACGACTTCCGGGGTGTTGAAAACGATGAACGGCACGCCGCAATTGCCGATTTCCTGGTACTTCGATCCAAAGGTTTACGAACTGGAGATGAAACTCCTCTTCGATGACGGGCCGGGTTATGTGGGCCACGAGCTGCTGACGCCCAATCCCGGCGATTATTTCGTTCCCGAGTGGCTGGATAATGCCAAGGCCCTGGTGCGCAACCCGAAAGGGGTGGAGATGGTGAGCAACGTCTGCCGCCACCGCCAGGCCATCATGCTCAAGGGCAGCGGCAACACGCCCAACATCGTGTGCCCCTTGCACCGCTGGACCTACGACCTGTCCGGCAAGCTGATGGGGGCGCCCCATTTTTCCGCCGATCCCTGCCTGAACCTGCAGCGCACGCCGCTGCAGAACTGGAAGGGGCTGCTGTTCTCCGGCCGTCGCGACGTGGCGGCGGACCTGGCGAAATTCGGCCTCGCCAACGACATCGACTTCGCCGGCTACAAGCTGGACCGGGTGCAGATCGACGAGTACCCCATCAATTGGAAGTGTTTCATCGAGGTCTACCTGGAGGACTACCACGTGGTGCCCTTCCACCCCGGCCTGGGTCAGTGCGTGGACTGCGACGAGCTGCAGTGGGAGTTCGGCGACTGGTACAGCGTGCAGACGGTGGGCGTGAACAACGGCCTCAAGACCGCCGGTTCGCCGGTCTATGGCCGCTGGCAGGAACAGATACTCAAGTATAACCAGGGCAAGCTGCCGAAATACGGCGCCGTGTGGCTAACCTACTTCCCCAACGTGATGGTGGAGATTTATCCCAACACCCTGGTGGTGTCCACCATCATCCCCCGGGGCATCGACCGCTGCACCAACGTGGTGGAATTCTACTATCCCGAGGACATCGTCCTGTTCGAGCGGGAATACGTGGAGGCCGAGCAGGCCGCCTACAACGAGACCGCCATCGAGGACCGGGACATCTGCGAGCGCATGCAGGAAGGCCGCGCCGCGCTGTGGGCCCAGGGCCTCAGCGAAGTGGGGCCCTACCAGGAGCCCACCGAGATCGGCATGGAGCACTTCCACCGTTTCCTGCGGCGGCAGATCGGCGCACATCTGTGAAAGGATAAGGATGAAGGATGAAGGATGAAGGATGAAGGATGAAGGATGAAGGATGAAGGAAAGGTCCCGGGGCAGCGCCGTTTTTCATCCTTCATCCTTATGTCTTCATCCTTGCCCTTCAAGGGTGCCCTGTGGATGGTGGTGGCGGGGCTGCTGTTCAGCCTGATGGGGGTTTTCGTCAAGCTGGGGGCCCAGCGGTTCTCCACCGCCGAACTGGTGTTTTACCGTTCCCTTTTCGGCCTCGTCGCCATTTTCGCCATTGCCCGCCTGCGGGGCGGCCGGTTGAGCACGCGCCACTGGCGTCCTCATCTGTGGCGGGGCCTGTCGGGGTTCACGGCCCTGATGCTGTTTTTTTACGGCCTCAGCCACCTTCCCCTGGGGACGGCGATGACGCTGAATTACACTTCCCCCCTGTTCCTCGCCTTCCTGACCGTGCTGGTCCTTGGCGAGCGGCCTCGCTGGCCCTTGGTGGCGGCCATTCTCGCCGGCTTCGCCGGCGTCGCCCTGTTGCTGCAGCCCAGCTTCGAGCGGGGGCAGCTGCATGCCGGCCTGATGGGCCTGGCGTCGGGCTTTTTCGCCGCCATCGCCTATCTCAACGTGAAGAACCTGGGCAAAATCGGCGAGCCTTCCTACCGGGTGGTGTTCTACTTCACGCTGATTTCTTCCGTCGGCGGCGGGGGGTGGATGGTGCTGCACGAATTCCATCCGGTCGACTGGGGGAGCGCGGGCCTGCTGGTGGTCCTGGGGGCAACCGCCACCCTGGCGCAGCTGGCCATGACCCAGGCCTATGCCGAGGGAGAGACCTTGACCGTGGGGAGCCTGGCCTATGGCACGGTCGTGTTCTCGGCCCTTCTCGGCATGCTGGTCTGGGGCGAAATGCCTCGGCCGGCAAGCTGGCTGGGGATGGGGGTGGTCATCGCCGCCGGCATCATCGGCGTCCGCTTCGCGTCTCCTCCCGCGTCCCGGGCCTGAGCGGGCGTTTGCCGCCCGGAATGAAGTCGCCTATAGTATTTCCCGCCGCCACGCATTTTTTTGAGGAACAGAGCAATGATTACCGTAGAACACAAGAACGACCTGATGATCGCCGCCGCATTCGGCGAATTCACCCTGGCGGATTACAAGGAATTCGAACAGGCGGTGCTCGGCCTGCCCAAGGACGGGCGCAAGCCGAATCTGCTCGTCGATCTCAGCGACATGGCGGGGTTCACCCTCGACGTGGCCTGGGAAGAAATCAAGTTCGGCCACGAGCACGGCAACGATTTCGGCCGGGTGGCCGTGGTGACCGGCAGCCGCTGGCTGGCGTGGGCGGCGTGGCTGTCCAGGGCTTTCGTGGACAGCGAAATCCAGGTGTTCGAAGACGTCAATCTGGCCGAGGATTGGGCCGCGCCTTACTGAGTTTGCCCAGGGGTTGAGCCCGGTCCGCGCTGCTGGTCGTGGGGCGTGCTCCCAAGCCCTGTTTGTTGGTGTACGATATGACGACATAGCGGTTGCAAGAAATAAATAAAACGCCATCCATAAGGCGGACAAAAACATCTGCAAGCTGGAGGTTGATGGAATGTCTGACAAGGGCCAAGGAAAATGACCAGTCGAGCCCCGGAGGATGCGATCAAGATCATGATCGTGGACGATCATCCCATCGTCCGCCAGGGGATCGCGCTGCTGTTCGATTCACAGGATGACATGCGCGCCGCCTGCGAGGCGGGGTCCGGCGAAGAGGCCCTGGCGAATCTGGCCCGCAGCGACGGCGCCTGCGCCGACCTGATGGTGGTGGACCTGTCCCTCGAGGGCATGTCCGGCCTGGATTTGATCAAGGCGGTTCGTTTGCGGTTTCCCGAGATGCCCATGCTCGTCATGTCCATGCACGACGAATCCCTCTACGCCGAGCGGGCGTTGCGCGCCGGAGCCCGGGGCTACATCATGAAGCAGGAGGCGACGGAAAAAATCCTCACCGCCGTGCGCCAGATATTGCGGGGCGGGATTTACGTCAGCGACAAGATGCAGACCCGCATGCTGCAGCGCCTGGTGGACAACCGGGGGGAGCAGGCGGAGACGCCCCTGTCCGCCCTTTCCGACCGGGAACTGGAAGTGCTGCGCCTGATTGGCCGCGGCCTGTCCACGGGGGAAATCGCCCGCGACCTCCATCGCAGCGTCAAGACCGTGGAGGCCCACCGGGCCAACATCAAGGAAAAGCTGAACCTCAAGAACGCCGCCGAACTGGTGCGGTACGCCATCCAGTGGGTGGAGCAGGGCGAGTAGCCGAGGAATGAATTCGTCATATTTCTAGGGGGAACCCCTAGGCGCTGTTTGGGCGTTCGCCTAGGCGGCTTTCGGCGTTCCGCCGATCCTTTTTCTTTTTCCGTTCTGATTTAATTGGAATCGTGGGGGTCCCCGAATTGAGCTGATCGGGTCGCTGCTCCCCCACGCAGATTTCCATCCTCCAAAAGTGGAACTTGGGCGCCTCGTGCGCCCGCTTTTTTTACGGCGATTTGTCCGAGGGGTCGAACGAAAGGGCAAATATGGTTGAGGCATCGAGCGATAGCGCTTACTGCGTGGCCAATCTGCTGGTGGATGCCCGGAGCGGCGGCATTCTCCAGGCCCATCTCACCGCCAGGCTTTTCTGCGGCTATGGCGTGACGGCTTTGCAGGCCATGAACGTGGCGGACCTGTTCGGCCAGTCCGTGGCGGACATCCTCCATGCGGCAGAAGGCCCGGGCCGCCGCAACGTCATTGCCTTGAGCGCCAAGACCTCTGCGGGCCAGCTGTGCCCGGTCCAGGCCCACGCCGACCGTTCCCCCTCCGATGGCACTTTCTTCCTCGCCGTGTTCGAGAACCTCAGCAAAACCCATAGGTAAGATTACTTATCTTGCTGATGGATATACGTATTTTTACTTGATTTGCTTTGCCCGCCCAGGCGCGGTAACATTGGCGAAAACTAGCACTTTCCCATAAGGCTCACGGAGGATGGGAAGCGGCACTCTCGCCAAAGAGAACCCATAAAGCGTGTTAGGAGGAATGAGGCATGAAAATCAACCTGCCGGTAACGGGTAACGAACGCCTGTTCGAACACGGCACCATCGTGTCGAAAACCGACCTCAAGGGCCTTATTACCTACGCCAACGATGCCTTCGTGGAGATGAGCGGCTTCACCTGCGAAGAGCTGATCGGCAAGAACCACAATATCGTCCGCCATCCCGACATGCCCGCCGCCGCTTTCGCCTGGCTGTGGGACACCGTCAAGCAGGGAAAGCCCTGGCGGGGCATCGTCAAGAACCGCTGCAAGAACGGCGACCATTACTGGGTCGAGGCCTTCGTCGTGCCGGTGAGCAAGAACGGCCAGGTCGTCGAGTACATGTCGGTGCGCAGCCCCGTCAGCCGCGAACAGATCGCGGCGGCGGAAGCCCTGTACAAGGAGCTCAATGCCGGCAAATCCTTGCCTCGTCCCAGCCCCCTCAAGAAACTGACCATCAAGCGCGGGGTGCAATTCCTGGCCCTGCTCAACGCCCTGGTGCTGACCGCCAGCGCCGTCCTCGGCTTCAGCGGGCACCACGGCCTTAATGCCGTCTTGGTGGGGGCCGCCGTGCTGGTGTCGGTCATCGCCGGCCTTTCCATTTCCTCCGTCATCGACCGCGGCCTCGGCCGCATCATCCGCGTCTTCCAGCGCATCGGCGAAGGGCATCTGGACAACCGCCTGGATATCGACGGCGAGGACGAACCGGGCCAGGTGCTGGCGGCCCTGGCGGTGATGCAGGTGCACATCAAGGTGATCCTGGACGAGGTCAAGCAGGCCTCGGAAACCATCGCCAACAGCAGCCACCAGCTGAAGGCCGAGGTGGCCCGGGTGCTCGATCAGGCCCAATCCCAGAGCCAGCAGGTGATGCACGCCTCCGGCACCATGGAGGAGATGAGCGTGGCCATCAAGGACGTGGCCGACAGCGCCAGCGAGGCCGCCGCTGCCGCCAGCGAGACCCATGCCGTGGTGGAGCAGGGCAACCAGCAAATGGCCCGCAGCATGGAGGCCACGGGGCGGGTGGTGGAGGCGGTCCAGGCCTCCGGCGCCTCCATCGGCGAGCTCAACCAGTCCATCCAGCGCATCGGCACCATCACCCAGGCCATCAAGGAAATCGCCGACCAGACCAACCTGCTGGCGCTCAACGCCGCCATCGAGGCGGCGCGGGCGGGGGAACAGGGAAGGGGGTTCGCGGTGGTGGCCGACGAGGTGCGCAAGCTGGCGGAGCGCACCGCCGCCAGCACGGCCGACATCACCAACATGGTGGAAAGCATCAACGCCACCACTGGCGCGGCCGTGAACGCCATGGAGCTGGCGGCGCAGGAAGTGCAGGATGGGCTGGTGCTGATCCAGGCCAGCAACAACAGCCTGCTGGAAATCCGCCAGGCCTCCGACCGGGTGACGGCCATGGCCCAGCACATCGCCGAGGCCTCCACCCAGCAGTCGGCGGCGGGCGAGGAGATTTCCGCCGACATGGGCGAAATCGCCGCCCTGACCGAGCAGACCAGCGCAAGCATCCGCGAGGTAGGGGATACCACGGCCGCCTTGGTGGAGGTGGCCAAGAGCCTGGAAGCCCTGGTGCGGCACTTCGATGGGCAAGAAAAAGCCTAGAACTAATTTTGGGCGATCCAGTCCATAAGCGTATGTCGACAACAAAAACAACCGCCGAGCCCTTGGGGGCCGTGATGGCGGCCTGCCGCCAAGTGGACGCCGCCGACTCCCAGGATGTGTTCATCGAGCAATTGATTCCCCTGGCCTCGACGGCGGTGGGCGGCCACGAGGCCGCCTTGACCGCCTTGGTGGAACAGGGGTCGGCGAATCCGCGCATCCTTCACGGCGATGGCCGTTTCGCGCCGGCCATCGAGCAACTCATCCCCGAAGAGGAAATCCTGGAGCGGCTGAGGGGAGCGCTGGCGGCCGGGAACAGCGTCATGGCGCCCGGCTTCGTGGTGTTCCTGGTCCAGCATCCGGCCCAGTTTTCGTTGCTGGTGTACCTGGAGCTGACCCAGTCCCTGGAAGCGGAAAGGGAGCGGCTGCTGCCGTTTTTCATCGACCGCGTGGGCAGCGCCCTGGCCGCCCTCTATTACGCCAAGCTGTCGGAGCGGACCACCCGGGCGACGGTGGCCGCCCTGGCCAGCCTCGCGGAGCACAAGGACCACAACACCGGCGAGCACATCCTGCGGGTGGCGCGGATGGCGGATGAAATGGTCCACGTGCTGGAGGAAATGGGCGCCTACCCGGACCAGATCACGCCCGAGTTCAAGCGCTTCGTCGGCACCGCCAGCATTCTCCACGACGTGGGCAAGGTGGCGATCCCGGATTCCATTTTGCAGAAACCCGCCGCGCTGGACCCGGAGGAATGGGAGATCGTGCGCGGCCATACCTTCCACGGCAAGCGGGTGCTGGACAAGGTGAACCTGATCCTGGAGAGCGGCAATTACCTCATCGATCTCGCCGGAGAGGTGGCGCTGACCCACCACGAACACTTCAGCGGCCAGGGGTACCCCATGGGGCTGGTCGGCCAGCATATTCCCCTCGCCTCCCGCATCGTCGCCCTGGTGGACGTGTTCGACGCCCTCACCTCGCGCCGCCCCTACAAGCCCGCCTGGCCGGAGGAGGAGGCCGTGGATTACATCCGCCAGCGTGCCGGCGAGCAGTTCGACCCCATCCTGGTGGAGGCCTTTCTCAAGGTGATGGCATACCGGCGGGAAACCCTGGTGGCGGATTGGACGAGCCGTCTTTCCGTCAACGTGGAATTGCTCGACGAGGACCATCAGCGGCTCATCGGCCTCATCAACCAGTTGGCCATGTCGGAGCGCATCGGCAACCGGCGCATCGTCGAAAGCGTTCTGGACGAGCTGATGAATTACACCATCGAGCACTTCCAGCGGGAAGAGGCGATGATGGCGGAACGGGGATACGCCAAGCTGGAGAGCCATATGCGCCAGCACGCGGTATTCGCCGAAACCGTCAACGACATCCGCTGGCAGTACCTGCACGGCCTGCGCTCCAACATCAACCAGAAGGTGCTGCGCTTTCTCATGAACTGGCTGCAAACCCATATCTATCGCGAGGACCGCGGCGTTTTCGCCGCCGCCGTGGCGGCGGCGTGACGGGAGTTATTTGGGCACCGGGATGGGGAGGAATACCGCCGTCGCCACGCTCTGGGCCACGTGGGCGATGGAACGGTTGGTCTTTTCGGCGATGATTTTCGCCAGGGTGTCCTGGCCCGCGATCATCTTGCCGAACTCCCGCTCGAAGCTGAGGTTCTTCACCGGCCCTTCCGCCTCGTTGCTGAGAAGGAACGGCTCCCCCCGGGCGTTGCGGGTATTGGCCAGCTTCCAGGCGGCGATTTCCAGGTTGCGGGCGCTGTTGTAGAGTTTCTGGGGGTCCAGGTCGTCGGTGAGGAAGAATTCGGTCTTGTTGCCGTAGGACGCCAGCAGCATTTCCTTCAAGCCGAAGCAGAAGGCCAGCACCCGGTCGCCGCTGTAATTGTCGTCGAAGGCGAGGTAAATCGCGTCGCTGCCCCGCCGCCCGTCGAGGACGAGATACTTGCGCGGCACGCCGTCGAACAGCCGGGCCGCGGCGGCATCGGCGCTGGCTTGGCCGCTCTTGCGCCATTCCTTGGGGTTGCGCTTGTAGAGTTTTTCCGTCAGCAGGCGCAGGGAATCGAGCACCGCCTTCTGGTGCACTTCCGACACCATGTCCACGTCGCTCTTGGCGATGTAGTCGAGGCGGAAATCCCGGCCGAGGGGCTTGCCGCCGGGGGCGGCGCAGCCGGGCAGCAGGAGCAGAGACAGCAGCAGGAGCGGCAGGCGTTTTCCCATCCGGCCAGTATACCGGAAGCCATTCCCTGGAGTATCCTTTCCCCATGGTCACCCGAACCCAGCGCCGCGCCCGTCTTGCCGCCCTCCTCGCGGCGTTTCCCCTGGCTTCCTGCAGCGTCGGCCAGGTGGTGACCGTCGCCCGCAGCGGCAGCCCCGAGCAGGCCCTGGCCAACCTGGCGCGGCAGCGGGTGCAGTCCTACGAAACCAACCCCTTGCTGCTGGTGCGCGACGCCGAGCGCGTCAAGCAGGCTTTCGACCGTCTCGTGGCCGTGCTGCAAGGCAAGGCCGGCAAGCAATGGGGCCAGCGGGACGTGGCCTTGCCGAGCCGCAAGCAGTACGTCAAATACACCCAGAACTACCTCAGCCGGGCGGTGGTGGATTTCGACCGCGGCACGGTGACGGTGGAGACGGTGGACCAGGCCGACCCGGACAAGAGCTTGACCAACGCCATCGTCACCACCCTCCTCACCCCCGGCGACCCCCGGGCGGTGGATATGTATTCCGACAAGACCGTGCGCCTGACGGGCAAGCCCTACCTTTACGGCCTGGTGGACGACCAGGAGGGCCTGGCCATCGGCACCGTTTACCGGGCCGAGCGCTACGCCCGCTACCTGCTGCAGCGCGACAAGCGCTTCCGCCCCGCCCAGGACGGCAGCGGCAAGCGGGTGGCCTACGTCCAGTTCGCCATGGTGCCCGACCACGTCAACCTCAGCGCCCGGCGCTACGCCCGCTGGGTGGACGAGAACGCCCGCCGCTTCGGCGTCAGCAAGAGCCTGGTCTACGGCATCATGGAAACGGAAAGCGCCTTCAACCCCTTCGCCGTCAGCGCGGCGCCGGCCTACGGCCTGATGCAGCTGGTGCCCACCACCGGCGGGCGCGACGCCTACCGCAAGGTGAAGGGGGCGGACGTCGTTCCCAGCAGCGGCTACCTGTTCGACCCCGCCAACAACATTGAGCTCGGCACCGCCTATCTCGCCATCCTGGGCGGCGATTACCTCGATGGCGTGCGCGACCCCCTCAGCCGCGAGTATTGCGTCATCGCCGCCTACAACGGCGGCACGGGCAACGTCCTGGCCACCTTCTCCCGGGACCGGGAAGAGGCCCTGCGCATCATCAACCGCCTGCCGCCGGGGGAGGTCTACCAGCGGCTGCGGACCGAGCACCCCCGGGCGGAAACGCGGCGCTACCTGGACAAGGTGCTGGGGGCGCGCAAGGACTTCGTGAATACCTAGAGCAGGCCGCTGAAAAACGTCGCGAGGACGGCCAGAGGCAAGGCGTGCGGCGCGCAGCGACCGAGACACATCAATTGGATAGGCGAGGGAGCGAGCACCGCGCAACGCCGCGGATGGCCTGCCGCAGCAGGTTTTCAGCGGCCTGCTAGAGCAGGCCCCGTTCGGCGAAGGAGTAAGCGCTGCCGCCGCCGACGATGAAATGGTCGAGGACGTTCACTTCCACCAGGGCCAGGGCCTGTTTCAGGGCGTCGGTAAGGTGCCGGTCGGCGCCGCTGGGCTCGGCCACGCCCGACGGGTGGTTGTGGGCGAAGATCACGCCCGCCGCGTTGTGGTGCAGGGCCCGCTTGACCGCTTCCCGCGGGTGGACGCTGGTCTGGGTGAGGGAGCCGGCGAACAGCTCCTCCTCGGCGAGGATGCGGTTCTGGGCGTCGAGAAAGAGGGCGAGGAAAACCTCCCGGGGCCGGTGTTCCAGCTTCAGCCGCAGGTAGTCCCTCACCGCCCGGGGCGAGGCAAGGGTATCGCCCTGGCGCAGCTCCTCGGCCAGGGCGCGGCGCGCCATTTCCACCACGGCCTGGAGCTGGGCGTACTTGGCCGCCCCCATCCCGGGCACCGCCGAGAAGGCCCGCAGATCGGCGGCGAAGAGCGCGTTGAGGCTGCCGAAGCGGGCGAGCAGCTCCCGCGCCAGGTCCACCGCGCTTTTCCCCGTCACCCCCGTGCGCAGGAAGATGGCCAGCAGTTCCGCGTCGGACAGGGCGGCGCAGCCCCTGGCGAGGAGTTTTTCCCGGGGACGCTCGTTTTCGGGCCAGTCGGTGATCGCCATGAGATTCCTTTGAAGCGGGCACCTAGCAGCTCGGGCAGTAGTCGCTCTGCATGCGCACGATGCCCTGGGCCACGAGGGGCAGGCGCTTATTGTCGTAGCAGGTCTTTTCCAGCCCCGTGGCGCCGCTACTGACCAGGGCGACGATGGTGCGGTTGATGAAGGGGACCTGCAAGGGGTAGCAGTAGGTGACCTTGATCTTCAGGATATTGGCATCCTGGATTGTTATGCCTCCCGGTCCCACTTCCTTGGAATAGGCCAGATTGCCGTTGGGTATCCTGTTGTTCCAGTGATGCAGGGCATCGGCGGTGGGGTTGACGACGTCGATGCGGGAGTAGGTATCCACTTCCTGTTTGGCGATGTCGAAGCCGCCAATGACCTGGCTGTTGCTTGTGCCGTAGGTGAAGAGGGGGCGCAGACCGTTGGCCAGTCCCAGTTTCATGGCGTCCATCTTGCCCTGGTTGAGAGCGCCGGCTCGGGCGGCCTCAAAAGCGGCTAGATTGAGCGACCCTTTGGCGTAGTAGAGGAGGCCGAACTGGATGGCGCCGAGGAGGAGCAAGAGGAGCACGGGCAGGATGACGATGAATTCGCTCATGCTCTGGCCGCGCTGGCGCGACGGGAGGTGAAGCCAGTCAGTGCTCACTGCGGTTTTCGATTTCCAGGCGAAGCAGGGGGAGGGGTATCCAGCCGGTATGGCCCTCCCGGTCGCGTACCTCGGCATGCCCCTCCTCCAGCTTCAACACTTCCAAGGGCGTGTCGGCATCGAGTGTGGCCACTTTGCCGTGGCTGACGCCGCGTCCCTCGCGCAGGTTAACACGTCCCAAGGTATGGGCAATAAGAGTTGGTGCCGCAGGGCCGGGCGGGCAGGTGGATGGCTTGGGCTCGGGTTGTGGCGTGTCGCCCAGGGCGATTTCCAGGGACTGCAGGAGGTGGGGGGTGGGTAATTTCTCGCCCGAGGCGCCGAAGCGCTCTGCTTCGGTGAGAGCCGCCATGGCTTGACGCACCCGCACCACGGCGAGGTTGTGCCAAGCCTTGGCGAAGTCGGGTTGGTGCGTCAGCAGGGTTTGGTAGCTGGCTACCGCCTCGTCGAGGCGACCCAGTCGGGCCTGGGTGTTGCCTAGGCGAAAGAGAATCTCCACGTTGGAGGGCATCCGTTCGGCGAGCTGATTGTAGCGTTGCAGGGAGTCTTCCCAGTGGCCCGCATTGTAGGCCTGGGCGGCCTGCTCAACTTGATCCACCAGGTCGTTGTCCTCCCCGTGAGCAACAATGGGGAGCAAGAGGAGGAGGGCACACAGGAGACGCTTGGTCATTTTCCCCCCCCGTCGTCTTGCCAGTGGGTCGCCATCCCGGTTCTCAGCCCCAGCCGGGCCATTTCCCCTGACGCCAGTTCCAGCACTGCCCGAGCACCGGGGCAGGCGGCGAAGCGCCAGGGGGCCAGGCGTTCCACCACCCTGAGGATGCGCCCGCCGTGGTCGAGGAAGGCCGCGTCAATGGGATAAGCCATGGCCCAGGTGTGGATACCCGAGCAGGGTTCGATGAGGAGGGCTTCACCACTTTTCGGCTCGGGGCGCGCAAGAAGGCCACGGGCCCGTTCAAGGGGGCCTTCCGTACGGCGCGCACGGGGGATCAGGACCGTGCCGTTGGCTAGGATGCGCCCCGCCTTCACAGCGTTCCCTGAGCCATGAACTTCATCACCAGGGGGAAGGCAAGGACGATGAAGGTGACGGGGAAGATGAACAATACCAGGGGTCCGACCAGCTTGACCGGGGCTTCCATGGCGATTTTTTCCACCAACTGGAAGCGTTCGGTACGGCGCTGGATGGCCATGGACTTGAGCACCGGCCCCAGGCTGCCGCCGCTGCGTTCCGCCTGGATGATGGCGCCGACGAAGGAGTAAACCGGGTCCAGATCGGCCCGGTCGGCCATGCGACGCAGAGCGTCGGCCCGGGATAGGCCGGCGCGGATTTCCCTCAGTACGCGGGAGAACTCGAAGCGCAGGGGGCCGGGTGGTCCTTTCTCCACGACCTGGGCGATGGCGCCGGACAGGTTGAGGCCGGCTTCCACGGCCATGGAGATGAAGTCGAGGAAAACCGGCAGCATCTTGAGGATGGCCTTGCGGCGGCGCAGACGGGTATCGCGCACCCACAGCAGGGGATAGAAGAATCCTCCCACGGGCAGGAGGGCCAGCCACAAGGCAACGTGAATAGGGGCCACGGGCAGTAGGAGAAGCCCGAGCAGGAAGGCAATGCTGGCGGACGTGGCTTGGAGGCCGAAGAACTGTTGCGGCAGGAGGACGTAGTCCAATCCGGCTCCCTGTAGGGTTTTCTGGATGGACTGGAGGCGGGTCACGGGCAGGTGGTTGCCGAGGAAATAGCCGTAAAAGCGCACAAAGGGCCAGAGCAGGACGACGGGTCGGGGCGGTCGGTCCAGGTTCTCGCGCTGGTCGGCGGGGAGTTTGTGCCACAAGGTCGCCACGGTGAAGAAAATGAGCGCCACGGCCAAGCCGAAACCGAGGGCGATAAGGAACTGGAAGAGGGTGGCGTCAGACATCGATGGTGGTGATCTTGCTGATGGCAAAGTAGCCCAGGGACTCCATGACCACGATCACGCCCAGTACCGCCCAGCCGGTGTGGGTGGTGAAGAGGAGGCTCATGGCGTCGGGTTCCATGAAATAAAGAATGACGGCGAGAACCACGGGCAGGAAGGTCATGACCATGCCCTGGAGCTTGCCTTGGGCGGTGAGGGAATGGATTTTCCCCTCCATCATGGCCTTGTTGCGCAGGATGTCGGCCTGGGTCTCCAGAATGTTCGCCAGGTTGCCGCCTACTTCGCGGGAGATGCGCATCCCTGCCGTCACCAGCTGGAAGTCGGGGTGGGAAATACGCGTGGCCATGTGTTCCAGGGCGGTATCGAAATCCAGGCCCATGCGCTGCTCCCTCTGGAACAGCTCGAACTCCTGGCTCAGGGGGGGGCGCTGCTCGTCCACTAGCTTTTCCAGGGACACGGCCATGCTGCTTCCCGCCCGCAGGCTGCTGGAAAGGGCCATGAGGGCGTCAGGAAGCTGGGTGATGAATTTCTTGAGGCGGGCTTGCTGCAGGCGGCGGTAGACCAAGCGCGGCAGGAACGCCACCAGGGCCATTGCCATGGCAGCCAGGGGCCAGGAACCCGTCAGGACCTTAATTGTCAGTGGAACAAGGGCCAGCAGTGCGAGGTTATAGTAAAAGATGCGCTGGGAGTCCACGAAAAGAAACATCTCTCCCAGGGTGTTGCTGGCCGTGTGGGTGAAGGCCTCCCGGTAGCGGCGCAGAAAGGCCGAGCCTCCCAGCAGGGCCACTGTCCCGATGAGGGTGCCGCCGACGAAGGCGAGCAGGATGATAGCCAGCTTGGTCACGCTGCGTTGCCCTCCGCGCGGAAGATGCTGAGGTCGGTCTGGATGCCTCGCTGGGAGAGGGTTTCGTAGAACTCGGGAATGGCGCCGGTGGCGACGAATTCTCCCTGCACCTTGCCGTCGGGACCATATCCCCGTTGGCGGAAGAGGAAGATGTCCTGGAGTTGGATGGTGCCGCTCTCGGTGCCGGTGATCTCGCTGATGTAGGTGATCTTGCGGCTGCCGCAGGCGAAGCGCGTCTGCTGCACGATGAGGTGTATGCCGGAGGCGATCTGCTCGCGGATGGCGGAGATGGGCATCTCCATGCCCGCCATCAGCACCATCACCTCGATGCGGGACAGGGCATCCCGGGGCGAGTTGGCGTGGACCGTGGTAAGGGAGCCGTCGTGGCCGGTGTTCATGGCCTGAAGCATGTCCAGGGCTTCGCCGCCGCGGCATTCGCCCACCACGATGCGGTCGGGGCGCATGCGCAGGCTGTTCTTCACCAGGTCGCGGATGGCGACCTCGCCCTTGCCCTCGGCGTTGGCGGGACGGGCCTCGAGGGAAACCAGGTTGGGCTGGTTGAGCTGCAGTTCCGCCGCGTCCTCGATGGTGACGATGCGCTCGGTGTGGGGGATGAAATTGGACAGCACGTTGAGGAAAGTGGTCTTGCCCGAGCCCGTGCCGCCGGAGACCACGATGCTGCGCCGCTGTTCCACGGCGACCTTGAGGAAACTCACCATGTTCTCGCTGATGGAGCCGAATTGCACCAGTTCCTCGATTTCCAGCCGGTGGCGGAAAAATTTCCGGATGGTAACGCTGGGCCCCTTCAAGGCCAGGGGCGGAATGATGGCATTGACCCGGGAACCGTCCTGCAAGCGGGCGTCCACCATGGGGGAGCTCTCGTCGATGCGCCGCCCCAGGGGGGAAACGATGCGTTCGATGACGGACATCACGGCTTCGTCGCTGGTGAAGGTGACGGGGGTGCGCTCCAGACGGCCTTTGCGTTCGACGAAGATCTCTTCGTGGCTGTTGACCATGATCTCGCTCACGCTGTCATCCGCCAGAAGGGGTTCCAGGGGGCCCAGGCCCACCGCTTCACTGAGTACCGACTGGGCGAGAAGACCGCGGTCCACGTCGGCTGGGAGTGTCATGCCAGCGAGGATGTCGTCGATCATCTGGCGGGTGAGGGTGCGTAGCTCATTCTCGCCCATGCGGCTCACGTCCACCCGCTTGAGGTCCATCTGCTGGAGCAGGGCTTGGTGGACTTTCTGCTGCCACTGACCCAGTTCGGCCAGTTGGCTGGCATTGTAGGCGCCCTCATGTGGCGCTTCGGCCAGGGGCGGTGCAGTAGGGGCGGAAGGCGCGGTGACAGGTGCAGTTGCCTTCTGAGCGGCAGGGTCCTGGCCGTTGTCCAGATAGATGCGGTAACCCCCGGCTTGGATTTCATCGGCGGGGCCGAGGGGGCCTTGGCGGGAGATGCGCTCGCCGTTGACGAAGGTGCCGTCCACGGAGCCTGCGTCCTCCACGAAGAGTTGGCCGTTTTCCTCGCTCACGGTGAAGTGGGTCAGCGCCGCCTTCTGGCCGAAGAGGGTGACGAGGTTGTCGGGGCCGCTGCCAGCAGTGAAGCGGTTGCCCGCGCAGGAAACGGTGCTGGCATCGCCCCGGGGCGGGACCACGCGAATCTTGATCATGGGGTTTACTCCGCCAGGTTGTCCTTGAGCAGCGCGTCGCGCTTCTGCTCCACCAGGGCCGCCCGGGCGTCCGCCTGGGGGTCGGTGGTGTTGCCCGCCTCGACGACGTGGGGTTCGACGAACACCACCAGTTCGGTGCGGTTGTTGCGGAATTCGCTGGAGCTGAATAGTGCCCCCAGCACCGGGATATCACCCAGGAAGGGGAGCTTGTTGATGTTGTTGGAGATGCTGGCGTCGATGAGGCCGGAGAGGGCGATGGGTTCGCCATCCTTGAGGTTGACCTCCGCGCTGGTACGGCGGGTGAGGAAGCCGGGGATACCCTGGACGGTCACCGAGTTGTCCACCGTGCTGACTTCGGTGTCCACCTTGATGAGGACATTGTTGTTGGCGTCGGTGACGGGTTTGAAGTTCAGCTTGATCCCGTAGTCCTTGAAGGTGACGTTGCTTTGGCCGGTGGTGTTGGTGGTGGGGATGGGAATCTGTCCACCCGCCAGGAACTCGGCCTGCCCGCCGCTGCGGGTGCTGAGGCGGGGAGAGGCCAGTTCCACGGCATCCCCGTTGGTTTCCATCAGGTTGAGGATGGAGGTGATATTGGTGCCCCAGCTGAGAAACTGGCGCGGTCCCGTGAGGCCCGGAACGGTGCTTTGGAAGCGGCCGATGCGCAGACCGAAGTTGGGGCCGGCGATGGCGGTACTGGTTTGGGGGGTGACCCAGTCAAAACCGATGCGCTCCAGGGCGGTTTTCTTGAACTCCATGATGCGCACATTTAGGAGGACCATCTTCTTCATGGTCATGTCGCTTTCCAGGGTGAGGTCCACCACCCGGGGGAAAGACTTGGTAATGGAGGTGAGTTGGGGTTTCACCTTGGGGTCCACGGCGCCTTCCAGGAACACCTGGCCCCCCACTTGCCGCGCGGTGATGCCGCCGATGGGCTGGATAAGGGCGCGGATGTCGGACAGGACGCGGGCGGAATCGTTCTCCGAAACGTGAACGGCGAGCTGCATCTCCCGTCCGTCCTTGAGCCAGATGTGCACGGTGGTATCGCCGGCGGCTTCCGCCATGAGGAGAAGCTGGTCGTTGGGCAGAATGGTGGAACTCAGGAGCTTGGCGTTGCCCATGGCGACCTTGGAAACGGGGCGGATGGGCAGGACCCTCACTTCGCCCGCATACAGCTCAAGACGTTCCATGAGAATGGGCGGCTTCCTGGAAATTTCGGTCTTGGCAGGGACCTTGAGCGACTCTTTGGGTGTGTCCTTGGCGGGTTCAGCCAAGGCGGAGGCTGCGGCGAGAGCCAGGCAGGCGGCCAGAATCCGTGCCGGGGAGAGTCTTATCTTCATGGTTTGTCCTGTTTCTTGGTGTCGTTGCCGCTGGCTGCCGGGGAGGCGGATGCGGGTGGAGTGGTGGTGTGTGCCTTGGCCGGGGCGGGCGAGGAAACGGCCGGCAGGTTCATGCTGATGGGGACCTGGATGGTGGTCGCCACGCCGGGTTGGCTGCCGGGCATGATGTAGCTCACGGTGTCGCCCAGGTTGAGGCTGTGGGTGAACAGTTGCTCCATTTGCAGGGGGGCGAGGGCGGCAACGTCGGCGTCATCCCCCCGGCCGCGCAGGATGGCGGTGAGGGAGCCCGTATCCCGGGCCAGTACCACGCGCTCTGCATCTTCGGGGGTCACGTCCAGGGTCACGGTGGCATAGCGCAGGCCGAATTTGTCACTGCCCTGTTGTACGCTCGCGGCAGCCGAGTACTGGCTGCCCGTGGCGATCACCTTCACGTTTTGCAGGAGGGGCAGCACCATGCTGCCGCTGCTTCCCCGGCTGCTCAGCATCAGGTCGATACGGTCTCCGGGCATGAGCAGGCCGCTGAAGGAACTGACCTCGTCCACGTTGATGGTGATGGCCCGGCGGCCGTCCTTCAATTTGTCCGCCAAACCCGCCGCGCCGCCATCGGCGAGGTAGCTGAGAAGCAGTGGCTGCCCCTGCTCTAGGGGCTTGATAAGGACCTGGCCCTGGATCTTGTCGAAGTTGCCCGGCAGGATCGTCTCCGGATAGACATAATCTTTGGGTACCTGGCGAACGGCCATGTTGTTGTCGCCGACAGTGGTTCCGGCGGCCAGGGCGAACTTGGCCACCACCACGGGGACGAGGTCCTTTGTCTGTTCCGTGTGGACCTGCTCCCGCAGCTTGGTCTCTTCCTGCTCCAGATAGACATAGGCAAGGATACTGGCCAGTACCCCCAGCACTCCTCCAGCCACGGCAAGTACGAGGGTGCGGCGGGTGCGCATCAGTTCGGCAAAATCGGGGCGTGTGAGCATGGTTCCCTGTCGCTTTTTTGAGTTTGAGTTATTTATTTGATGGCAATTCCGGTAACGCCATGGACGTGACATAACCCTGGTAATTCTGCTGGATGACGACGATCAGCTTGTTGATATAGGGCTGCCCCGTTTTGTCCTTCGCCAGCAGCGCCATGGCCACAAACATCACCACGATGACGTACTCGGTGTAAGATTGCCCGGAATTCCGCTTTATGTCCATCTTAATCATCGCGTTACAATAGTCATGCCAATGGCGGTGCGGCTTCCCGAGGGGGCGAAGGCCAGGGAGAGTTCCTGGTTGTCCTTGCGCAGCACCATCTGGCGCCCGCCGTTGCGGGCCTTGCCTTCATTCACCAGGGTCCAGCCGTCCTTGCCCATGGATTCACGGTAATAGGAGGCGCTGGCGTCCACGGAGAGGGGGCAGAAGGCCACCAGGGTGCGGCCCTGGCGGTCTCCGTCGTTGCTCCGGATGTCGTTCACCACCTCGCTCCCCGGCGGGAGGGGCGCTCCCTGGCCCAAGAGGGGGCGGGGCGACATTTTGAGGGGGCGCTGGGAGAGGTAGCCTTCCGCCGTGTTCCCGGCGGCCGGGCGAACCTGTACCACGAGGAAGAAGTCCCCCTGGGCGCGGGAGATGTTGCGCCAGGGCCCCACGGTGTTCTCCACGTAGTTCTTCCAGCCAGTGTCGGTCCAGCGCTGGCGGTAATAGGCCAGCACCTGGGGGAGGGAGTTCTTGCTGTGGAAATACTGAATGCGCATGGGGACGCCGTTGTAGACCATGTCCTGGGCCACCCAGGAAACGGTGGATTGGGGTGGCGCTTCCATGGTCACCCAGGCCCGGGCGGCGGGGGCGGCGAGGAGAAGCAGAGCGGCGAGGAGAAGGGCTCTCATGGGGCTTGCCGGTCCTTGGGGGCCTGGTCGGGGACGATGCGGCCGTAATCCAGTCCCTTGAAGTCGGGGATCACGTCGCTCACGTAGCCCGTGAGCGTGCTGACCCAGCCGGAGAGGACGGTGGTCGGCACGAGATTGGCCACCTGGCAGAGCTCGGAGTGGGGGTCCTGCCCCGAGGTGCAGTGGTTGCCGCTGCCGGGGCCGGAAACCTGCCAAGCGTCGGTGATGATGACGTTGGGGCGGGGGATGATGGTGATGGGCGCCACGTAGAGGAGGGGTGGGATCATGCCGCTGCCGCCGGGACTACCTTGTTGGGCCACGTTGACGCTCATCGTGCTCGAGTACATGCCCTTGATGTTGACTTGGAACTGGCTTTTGTGCACGTCACCGAAGCTCTCGAGCCAGCCCGCGACGGTGTTGAACATGTTCACCAGGAAGTTGAAGACCGTGTTGTAGATGATCCCCGGCGATGTCTGGCCCTGGCCGCTTTCGGTCTGGGCGGTCACGTTGTCGTAGCTCGCCAGCATGGAGTTTCCAGAGGGGTCGGTCCACAGGGGATTGTACCGCGCGGGCGGGCCTGAACCGTCGGAGACGCTGAGGGGGGTGCCGGGAGCGGTGAAGATACGGTTGCGCACCTCGTTCTGCAGCGCCGTATTGCCCTTGGCGTTCGGTGTCCAGACGGTGCGCTCCCAGGCCACGTAGCGGCTGCCCTGGGCCGCGCTGTGGTTGATGTCCATGTATTTTCCCAGGAGCGGGATGGCGAGGAAGATGGGGATGAGCACCAGGCAGACCACCAGGAATTCGGCCATGGCCTGCCCGTGCAGGGAAAAGGATGGCTTACGGTTCATAGGCGCTGAGTCCACTGGTGTTGGTGGAAGAGGGGGAGGGGTGGGATAGCAGTGACTTCCAGCCGAAGAGGGTTTCGTAGGCCTGGGAGCGCTCCTGGTCGGTGGTGTCGGCCAGGGTGGCCTCCCAGTAAGGGCTGAAGAGGTTGCTGTACTGCTTGTCGAGGGCGAAGTGCAGCTTGCCCTTGGAGATGGCGTAGAGGGCGCTCGCATCGGGGGGCTCCTCAAGCCGCATGTTGTTCAGGCCGAAGGGTCCGAGCCCGTTGGCGGGCGCGCCAAAACCCGCCTGGGCGGCGGTGCGTGCCTTGGCCATGTCCTTGCTCACCACGATGGTGAGCTGGGGGCCATCGTTGTTTTGGGTGGATGGGTCACCGGGATTGCTGATGCCGTAATAGGGCTTGAGGCCGATGGATGAGATGGATGCCTCGCCATACTCGCCCACCGCCATTTCGAATACATCCGCGGTCTCAGAGGGGGCGCCGCCATACGAGGAGGAATTGTTGTTGCTGTTGTAGATGTCCTCCCCCGGCGTGCCGTCACCGGGAGCATTGGCGTAGGCGGCGCCCCAGCCCAGGGGGACGGTGATGGACGGGTCGATGTTGAAGGGGAGGATGTTGCAGTAATCCCAGCCGCAGGGGTAGGGGATGCCGTGCCAGTGGCAGAATTGGACGCCGCAGATGACTTTCACCTTGACGTGCACGGCGCCGTAGGCCCCCATGGTGTCCGCGGCGGACCAGGAGTACTGCTTGTTGACCTGTTTCAGTTCCGTGCCGCCGCGGCGGTTGACGCTTAGGTCGGCGCTGGCATCGATCTTCACCGGCAGGGGGATGTCGTTGATGATGTCCTGCGCCCACTTGGGGAGCCAGCTCAGGAGCCAGTCGGTGTTAAACACCTCCCCGCCGAGCGTCCATCCACGGTTTTGGGCGAAGCTGTCGTTGGAGGCCCGGGTGACGTCGGCGAAGCGGCTCATTTCCGGCTGGCTGGCGTCGTAGCGGCTGGTGTATTTCCACCAGGCGCTGGCATCCTTGATGAGGATGCCGAGCCGGTAGAGATCCCCCGGGAGGTCGCTGCCGCTGCTCGGCCATTTCAAGAGTTTGGCATCCGGGTCGTTGAGGGCCAGTATCCCGGTCTGCACCGTGGAGCCGCTGTAGAGCAGGTTCTGGATGATGGCCTCCCCGTTGCCGTAGTGGAACGTCTCTTCCAGGTCGGAGAGAGCACCCATCCAGTATCCCAGCACTTTGATGAGTGCAGGGAGGACGGAATCCACGAACACATCCTCGAAGCCGTTATAGGCACCGGCGAGGGCGTCGCAGACGGCGTCCAGGAAGGGGATGGGCTCGCACACGGCGGCGAGGTTGTCGATGACCTGGCCGGTGAAGCGGAACCAGGAGGCGAGGCCCACCATCTGGCTCACGGCGACCTGATTGGCGACCATGGCCCGATTCATGTAGGCGGTGAAGTTGTAATCCCGCGCGGCGATGGTGGCGACACTGTACGCCGTGGCGTCGGCGGTGTTTTGAAGCTCCATCTTGGAGCGGGTAAGCTGGGCGGTGTTGAAGAGGAGCAGCAATATAATGCCCACCACCATCAGGAGAATGGTGGCGAAGACCAGGGACTGGCCCCGTTGTCGAATCACCGGAACCGTCCGGTCTGTTCCGCCCAGGCGGGGCCCCGGTCGGGGCCCCGGTCGGACTTAGTTACCGCCCTGAGGGTTGCTGTAGGAGCCCAGACCCTTGTCTTTGTTGGCCTCGGTCTGACCTTGGTTGGCGGCTTCCTTCGCCTGCTGCTGGGCCGTCTGGCTGCTCTGGCCGGCCATTTCCTGGGACATGCCCGCCACGTCTTCGCGCACGGTCTTGCCGAAGTACATGTAAACGCCGATGGCGGCGACGGCCACCAGGATGACGATGATGATGTATTCGGTCATGCCTTGGCCGAGTTGACGGCGGCGCGCAGGGAATCGGGTGGCTTTCATGGTGTTCTCCTCTTTGGTTGTTAGTTAGGGGTCTACTCTTGAATACTTTTAGACTTTGTAAAAAATTCTAACATAACGATAACACGGGAGGAATAACGTTTTTTCGGGCGTTTACGGCGCAAGGCCGAAAAACTGGCGCACGCGGCGCAGGATGTCCGTGTGCTCCTGGGCCACCTGTTTGGCCTGGGCGGCGGCGTCCATTTCTTCCAGGCGGTGCTCCCGTTCCAGGGCGCGGGTGGCGAGAACCTTGGAGATTTCCTCGGCCAGGGACGGGCGGGAATGGAGAATGCCCTCGAAGGAGGCCTTGTCCAGGCGGTAGCATTCCACGTTGCTGCGGGCGACGACGGTGGAGGCCCGGGGGCTGCCGGTCATCAGGCCCATTTCGCCGAAGAAGCTGCCTTCCCGCAGGGTGGATATCCAGCGTTTTTCGCCTTCTGGCGTTTCCAGGAAGACGTCGACCTGGCCCTCGGTGAGGATGTACAGCCAGTGGGCCACCGCCCCTTGCCGGGTGAGTATCTCGCCCTGGGCGAACGGGGCGTACGCCAGCCTTTCGGCGATGGTGCCCAGTTCCTCGCGGCTGAGGGTGTTGAACAGCTCCACTTTTTCCAGCGCCGCCAGGCGGCGGGCCAGTTCCCGCTGGCGCACCGCCAGTTCGTGCTTTTCGCTTTCCTTGACGATGTGGCGGCTCTCCTCGGGAGTGGCGAAGCGGATGCCGGCCCGCTGGAAGGCGGTGAAGAGGTGGGCGCGGACGATGGAGTCGGTGGGGTCGTCCAGGGCCAGTTCGGTGAGCCAGTAGCGCAAGGCGTAGCGGGCGTAGTTCTTGTCGAATTCCATCAGCACGCAATTGGGGAGGGGATCGCGGGCCGCGTTGGGGATGTCCGCGCCGCGCACGGCTTCCTCGGCGGTCTGGATGACCCGGAAGGGGGGCTCCTTGAGGTCCACGTTGAACCATATCCAGCGCCGCAGCTGCACCGGCTGTCCGCTACGCTGGCCGAGGACGCTGAATTTGTTCTTCATCAACTGGCTGTTGGGGATGACCACCGTTTCCCAGTTACGGGTCTCCACCACCGTGGAGCGCCAGCGGATGTCCACCACCCGGCCCACCACGTCGTCGGCCTTGATCCAGTCCCCCACCTCCACCGACTTGTCCAGTTGCAGGGCGATGCCGCCGAGGATGTTGCCCAGGGTGTCCTGCATGGAGAAGGCCACCACCGCCGTCACCACCGCCGAGGTGGTGACGATGCCCGACAGATCCATGCCGGCGTAGCGCAGCCGCATCATGCCCCAGACGAAATAGGCGCCGAAGGTGACGATGTCCTCCGAGATGCGCGGGGGGTGGACGCCCAGGCGGGAAAGGATGAGGCGGAAGAGGAAGATGGCCCAGAGGCGGATCAGGGCCACCCCCTGGATGAGGAAAAAAACCTCCCGCAGGGTGGCGGCCATGGCCGGCAGTTCCAGCTGGTGGAACAGGGTGCTGACCAGGGCGCCGGCCAGGCTGGTGGCGAGGAACAGCAGGGAGTTGCGGATGTCCCGCCGTTCCGTGGGCAGAAGGCGGTAGGAGAGAGCGGTGATGGCCAGGGTGGCCACCAGCAGGACGGGGAAGCTGTCCCAGCCGAAAAGACGCATCACGGCATGCCACAGGGCGATCGGGTCGGCGGTCATAAGGATTTGGCGGAACGCAATTTTTTCCGTGTCGGAGGGCGTGTTACTTGTTAAAATCCCGGCTGGACTGACATCTCAAACATAGCCCATTATGAGCGACACGGTTAAGAAACGCATCGTGCTCGGCATCACCGGCGGCATCGCGGCCTACAAGGCGGCGGAGCTGGCGCGGCTGATGATGAAGCGCGGCATGGACGTGCAGGTGGTTATGACCGATTCCGCCACCCGCTTCGTCGCCCCCCTGACTTTCCAGGCCCTCACCGGCAAGCCGGTGTTCACCGGCCTGTGGGACGACCGCATCGACAACGGCATGGCCCACGTGGAATTCACCCGGGGCGCCGCCGCGGTGGTGGTGGCGCCGGCCTCCGCCGACTTCCTGGCCAAGCTGGCCCAGGGGCGGGCGGACGATTTGCTCTCCACCCTGTGCCTGGCCCGGGACTGTCCCCTGATGGTGGCGCCGGCCATGAACCGGCAGATGTGGGACAACCCGGCCACCAAGCGCAACGTGGCCCAGCTCAAGCGCGATGGCGTGGCGGTGTTCGGCCCCGCCAGCGGCGAGCAGGCCTGCGGCGAGGAAGGTTTCGGCCGCATGGTGGAGCCGGAGGAACTGCTGGCGGACGTCGAGGGCTATTTCCAGCCCAAGCTGCTGGCGGGGCGCAAGGTGCTGATCACCGCCGGGCCGACCTTCGAGGCCATCGACGCGGTGCGCGGCATCACCAACCGCAGCTCGGGCAAGATGGGCTATGCCGTGGCCCGGGCCGCCCTCGACGCCGGGGCGGAGGTGACCCTGATTTCCGGTCCCACCTGCCTCGCCCCGCCGGCGGCGGCGAAGCTGGTGAAGGCGGTGAGCGCCCAGGACATGCTGACGGCGGTGAACGACCTGGTGGGGGAGACGGACATCTTCATCGGCGTGGCGGCCGTGGCCGACTATTACGTGCTCAATCCCAGCGAACAGAAGATCAAGAAGGACGCCCACATCCTGACCCTGGAGCTGGCGCCCAATCCCGATATCCTGGCCAACGTGGTGAACCTGCCCAACCCGCCCTTCTGCGTCGGCTTCGCGGCGGAAAGCGAGAGCCTGTTCGAGTTCGCCGAGATCAAGCGCCACCGCAAGAAGCTGCCGCTGCTGGCGGGCAACCTGGTGGAAGCCATCGACAGCGACGAATCGGAACTCACCCTGTTCGACGACGAAGGCGCCCATCCTTTGCCGCGGGGGCCGAAAATCCAGCACGCCCGCAGCCTGATCGCGCATATCGCCAAGCTCTATGGCCGCCGGCCGGCGGCCGGAGAGTGAGCCGGATGCCTTAAAGGCTGTACCGCCAAGGCGCCAGGAAATAAAATAGAGCGTTTTGCGGCCGCCTTTTGCTCAGCGAGGCCAGCCCGGTTTCATGGCCGGGGCCACATTTAACTGCACACTAAAACTAGAGGTTGTATCTTGGATAAGAACGATTTGATCATCCGCGTGGCGGGCGAAGGCGGGGAGGGCATCATTTCCACCGGCGACTTCATCACCCAAGCCTGCGCCCGTGCCGGTCTGGAGGTCTACACCTTCAAGACCTTCCCCGCCGAAATCAAGGGCGGCTACGCCATGTACCAAACCCGGGCCAGCGCTCAGCCCCTGTACTGCCAGGGGGATACTTTCGACGTGCTGTGCGCCTTCAACGGCGAAGCCTACGATTTGAACCGCAGCCGCCTGCTGCCCGGTACCGCCTTCGTCTACGACGGCCCCGGCGGCGACTTCGAGCCGGAGATTCCCGCCGGGGTGCACGGCTATGCCATCCCCATGACCAAGACCGCCAAGGAGATGGGCAACCCCAAGGCGAAGAACATGGTGGCCCTGGGCGCCCTGTCCCAGCTCTTCAACATTCCCGAGCAGGCCCTGCGGGAGGTCATCACCGCCAAGTTCACCAAGAAGGGCACCACGGTGGTGGAGGGCAACCTCAACGCCTTCGCCAAGGGCCGCGAACTGGCCGCCGCCCTGGCCAAGACCGATCCGTGGAAGCTGGAAGCGCCGGAAAGCAAGCGCGACGTGGTGGTGATGTCGGGCAACGACGCCGTCGGCCTGGGCGCCCTGATCGCCGGCCTGGACTTCTTCTCCGCCTACCCCATCACCCCGGCCACGGAAATCGCCCGCTACGTGGCGCGCCACCTGCCCAAGCGGGGCGGCACCCTGATCCAGGCCGAGGACGAGATCGCCTCCGCCTCCCAGGTGGTGGGCGCCTCCTTCGCCGGCAAGAAGGCCATGACCGCCACTTCCGGCCCCGGCCTGGCCCTGATGGGGGAAATGCTCGGCATGTCCTTCATGAGCGAAACTCCCTGCGTCATCGTCGACGTGCAGCGGGGCGGTCCCTCCACCGGCCTGCCCACCAAGCACGAGCAGTCCGACCTGTTCCTGGCGATTCACGGCTCCCACGGCGACTGCGGCCGCATCGTGCTGTCGGTGGAAGACGTCTCCGACTGCATTTCCCTCACCGTGGAAGCCTTCAACCTGGCGGAAAAGTACCAGTGTCCGGTGCTCCTGCTGTCCGACGGCTCCCTGGCCTTCTCCACCCAGACCGTGGCCTACCCCGACCCCGCCAGCTTCAAGATCGTCTCCCGCAAGCGCTGGGACGGCCACGGCGAATACAAGCGCTACGCCATTACCGACGACTTCATCTCCCCCATGGCCGACCCTGGCACCCCCGGCGGGATGCACATCGCTACCGGCCTGGAGCACGACGAGACCGGCAACCCCAACTACAGCCCGGCCAACCACGAGGCCATGCAGGCCAAGCGCTTCCGCAAGCTGGATGGCGTGGTGAATGACTTTCCCCCGGCGGAGGTGGACGGCGACGGCGAGGCCGAACTGGGGATCATCGCCTGGGGCAGCACCATCGGCGTGGCGCGGGAAGCCATCGCCCGCCTGCGTGCCGAGGGCGTGTCGGTGAAGGGCTTCTATCCCAAGCTGCTGTGGCCCATGCCGGTGGAGCAGTTCGAGGCCTTCGGCGCTTCCTGCCGCCGGCTGATGGTGGCGGAGGTGAACTTCCTCGGCCAGCTGGCCCACTTCATCCGCGCCGAGACATCCCTGCGCCCCGAGTCCTATACCATCTGCGGCGGCCTGCCCTTCACGCCCGCCATGATCGTCGCCAAAGTCAAGGAGATGCTGGCATGAGCTGCGCCCAGACCCACCTGCACCAAGTCGCCCTCGAAACCAAGGACTACAAGACCGACGCCAAGCCCTTCTGGTGCCCCGGCTGCGGCGACCACGGCGTGCTTACCGCCATGTACAAGGCCCTGGCCGAGATCGGCGTGGACCCCAACTACCTGGTGAACATTTCCGGCATCGGCTGCTCTTCCCGCCTGCCCTACTTCGTGCGCTCCTACAAGATGCACACCCTCCACGGCCGCGCGGGCCCCGTGGCCACCGGCGTGCAGCTGGCCCGGCCCGACCTGGCCATCCTGGTCAACGGCGGCGACGGCGACGGCTTTTCCATCGGCGGCGGCCACATGCCCCACCTGGCGCGGAAGAACGTCAACATGACCTACGTGCTGATGGACAACCGCATCTACGGCCTGACCAAGGGCCAGGTGTCCCCCACCTCCCAGCGCAAGATGAAGGCCTACACCACCCCCTACGGCGGGGTGGAGGAGCCCATGGACCCGGTGCTGTACATGCTGACCTACGGCGCCAGCTTCGTCGCCCAGTCCCTGGCCACCAACGTGAAGATGACCGCCCAGCTGATCAAGGACGGCATGGAGCACAAGGGCTTCGCCTTCATCAGCGTGCTGAGCCAGTGCCCCACCTTCAACGTCATCGATGACGCCAAGTACTTCAAGGGCGCCGCCGAGGAGGTGTCGCCGGATCACGACGTGACCAGCGTCGACGCCGCCATGCACGTGGTGAACGTGGGCCACGAGACCGGCCGCATTCCCGTGGGCCTGCTGTACCGCCAGGAACGCCCGACCCTGGACGAATACATGGCGGACCTGGTGAAGCAGGCCGGCGGCGGTCCGGATTACGACCTGCGCAAGATCATCGACCTCGCCCGCCCATGACGGAGAACGCTGCCAGCGGCCCGGCCGTGGAGCTGACCATCAACGGCCAGGCGGTTCGCGCCGAACGGCACATGACCGTGGTGGAGGCGGCCTGGGCCAACGGCGTGCCCCGGGTTTCCGGGGTGGGCTGCCTGGAAGGGGTGTGCGGTTCCTGCCGCATCCTGCTGCGGCGCGGCAAGGAGGTGGGGGTCGCCTTGGCCTGCGAAACCCTGGTGGAGCCGGGGATCGAGGTGCTGTTCCTGCCGCCCCCCGCCGCGCCGCGCCACCAGTACGAGCTGACGGACCTCAGCGACGGCTGGGATATTCAGGCCCGGTTCCAGGAAATCTTTCCCGAGGCCGCCCGCTGCCGCCATTGCCACGGCTGCGTCCGTTCCTGCCCCAAGGGCATCGTGGTGGAGGAAGGGGTGGCCTTGGCCGTGGCGGGCCATTTCCGCGAAGCCGGAGAAGCCTTCTTCGAGTGCGTGATGTGCGAGCTGTGCGACACGGCCTGTCCCGAGCAGATCGCTCCTGCCCACGTGGGATTGTTCTGCCGCCGCATCACGGCCTTTTTCCACCTGCGGCCGCCCAACTTGATCAACCGCCTGGAGGAAATCCGCCAGGAGCCTCCCCAGGACGGGAAGGAGAAGCCATGACCAGCAGCTTGTCTTACCAGGCTGCCCTGGCGGCGTACCGCGCCGGCGCCGAGCCGTGGCCGCTGCCGGAACCCATGGACCCCGACCGGCTGCTGTCCGCCTACCATCCGGACTATCTCCCGGGCAGCATGACCACCTTGGCGGTGGGGCCCAACGCCGGCGAGCAGTGCCAGCGGGAGCTGGCGGAACTGCTCCAGGCGGAGGCGTATATCGACGAAGTGGACCTGGCCGGAGTGCCGGTGACGGACACCGACGTGCTGGTGATCGGCGGCGGCGGCGCGGGCTGCGCCGCCGCCTTGGCCGCCGCCGAGCATGGCGCCCGGGTGTTGCTGGTGACCAAGCTGCGCCTCGGCGACAGCAACACGGTGATGGCCGAAGGCGGCATCCAGGCCGCCATCGAGCCTGGCGACAGCGCCCAGAAGCACATGCAGGACACCCTGCGGGCGGGTCATCATGCCGGCGATCCGTCCCTGGTGGCGGCTTTGGTCGGCGACGGTCCGGACGTGATCCGCTGGCTGATCCGCCAGGGAATGCAGTTCGACCAGACCCCTTCCGGCGATCTTCACACCCGGCCCGCCGGCGGCACCAGCGCCGCCCGGGTGGTGCACTGCCGCGACTACACCGGCCTGGAGATGATGCGGGTGCTGCGGGAGGCGGTGACCCAGCATCGCGGGGTCGAAGTGTGGGAGCAGCACTCGGCGGTGGAGCTGCTCTCCAATGAAAGCGGCCAGAAATGCGTGGGCGCCGTGCTGGCTTCCCGCGCCGACCAGACTCTGCGCATCGTCCGCGCCCGGGCGGTAATCCTGGCCACCGGCGGCCTGGGCCGCCTGCACCTGAACGGCTTCCCCACCTCCAATCACCTGGGCGCCACCGGCGACGGCCTGGTGCTGGCCTACCGCATGGGGGCGAAGCTGTGCGAGCTGGACTCCTTCCAGTATCACCCCACCGGGCTGGTCAACCCGCCATTGCTGTCCGGCAAGTTGGTCACCGAGGGCATCCGGGCCGCCGGCGCCCTGCTGCTGAACGCCCAGGGCAAGCGCTTCATTGACGAATTGCAGCCCCGGGACATCGTCAGCGCCGCCATCATTCGTGAATGCCAGGAGGGCCGGGGCATCCATCCGGCCTCCGGCGGGGTCGGCGTGTGGCTCGATACCGCTGGCCTGGAGCGCCGCCAGCCGGGCCTGCTGGGGCAGCAGTTCCCCAAGCTGCTGGCCCGTGCCCGCATGGCCGGCATCGATCCGCGCCAGGAGCCGATCCTGGTTTATCCCACGCTGCATTATCAGAACGGCGGCGCGGTGATCGACGCCCACGGCGCCACCACCGTTCCCGGCCTGTACGCGGCGGGAGAGGTGGCCGGCGGCATCCACGGCCGCAACCGCATCATGGGCAACGCCCTGCTGGAGATCATCGGTTTCGGCCGCCGGGCCGGCGCGGCGGCGGCTTTGTCCGGCCACGACCGGGGGCCGAAGAAAATCACCCTGGAGCATGTCAACCGCGCCCGCCGCGCGCTGGCCCTGGCGGGCCTTCCTCTGGCGCGGCGCGCGCCCCTGTTGTTTCCCGCCTACACGGCGCCGGGGAAAGATCTATGGAAATCTTGAACGCGAACCTGCTCCATCCCCGCTGGCGAGTGGGAGAGCATCTGCAACGCTGGCGGGATGCCGGCGGCGGCGAGGCCTTGGCTATCGGCGCCGGGAATCCCGCCGCCATCCTGGCGGCGGTTAAGGAAGCCGACCTGCGTGGCCTGGGCGGCAGCGGCTTTCCGGTTTGGCGCAAGTGGGAGGCGGTGGCCCATGCTCCTGCCGACAAGGACAAATACCTGGTGTGCAACGGCAACGAGGACGAGCCGGGAACCTACAAGGACCGCCTGCTGCTGGAGGAAACTCCCCATCAGGTGATCGAGGGCGCCGTGCTGGCGGCCCTGGCGGTGGGCGCCAACCGGGTGGTGTTCTACGTCAATCCGGACCTCAAGCGTTCCCTGGCGGCCCTGGATCTGGCCCTGGCCCAGTGGCAGGGGTCCGCCATGCAGGAGCAGGCGTCGGCGGCCCTTGGGCGCCCGATGGCGCTGGAACTGGTGCCCAGCTCCGGCCACTACATCGGCGGCGAGGAAACGGCGGCCCTGGAATGGATCGAAGGGAAGTTCCCTTTTCCGCGGGGCAAGCCGCCCTATCCGGCGGAGTACGGCGTTCACGGTTGCCCTACCCTGGTCAACAACGTGGAAACCTTGGCCAACGTGCCGGCCATCGTGCGTCACGGGGCGGAGTGGTTCCGCGCCCAGGGGACGGGCGGCGCGGGCGGCACCAAGCTCTATTCCCTCAGCGGCGACGTGCTGCACCCGGGCGTGTACGAACTGCCCATGGGCACCACCCTGCGGGACATGATCTTCGTCCACGGCGGCGGCTTGCTTTCCGGCAAGCCCATCAAGGCGGTGTTCACCGGCGGGCCGTCCAACACCCTGCTGACGCCGGACGACCTGGACGTGGCCCTGGACTTCGACTCCTTGCGGGAACGGGGCGCCGCCCTCGGCACCGGCGCCATGATCGTGGTGTCGGAAGGGACCGGCATCGTCAAGCGGGTGGCCGAATACGTGCGCTTTTTCGCCCATTCCTCCTGCGGCCAGTGCCCGTCCTGCAAAACCGGCACCGCCACCATCAGCCGCCTGCTGGACCGCATCGATACCGGGCAGGGGACGGCGGCGGACATGGCGACCCTGGAAACGCTCTGCGCCATGCTGCCGGGCAGCGGCCGCTGCCACCTGGTGAACGGCGTGGTGCAGCTGTTGGAAAGCTCCTTCCGCCACTTCCGCCAGGAATACCGGCAGGCGCTGAAGTGAACGGCGGCGACGGTTTTCGCGAGAAGCGCTAAAATGGCCTGATTTCGGAATAAGGGGGAGGCACATGGCAACCATCGACATCAAGATTCTCGACGAACGGGTGAAGCATTGCCTGCCCGCCTATGCCACGCCCGGTTCCGCCGGGCTCGACCTGCGGGCTTGCGTCGAGCACGTGGTCACCCTCAACCCCGGCCAGACCGAATTGATCCCGACCGGCATCGCCATTCATCTCGAGGACCCTGGACTGGCCGCCATGATCCTGCCCCGCTCAGGCTTGGGCCACAAACACGGCATCGTCCTGGGCAACCTGGTGGGGCTGATCGACTCCGATTACCAGGGGCAGATTTTCGTCTCCGTCTGGAACCGGGGCAAGACTCCTTTCATGCTCAATCCCATGGAGCGCATCGCCCAGCTGGTGGTGGTGCCGGTGGTGCAGGTGGGATTCAACGTGGTGGACGAGTTTCCGGAAAGCCATCGGGGAGAGGGCGGCTTTGGCAGCACCGGCAAGCACTGACTGGCGCGGCTGGCTGTTTGCCCTGGGGATGGTCTTGGCTGTCCCGGCAACGGCGGACGTGTTCAATCGCGAAGACGTGATTCTCGCCCCCGTTCCCGAGCGTTTTTCGGTCTGCTTCAACGGTTCCTGCAAGGAACTGTCCATGGTGGGATTGGACGCCGAGCAATGGCGCCAAGTCAGGGAAGCGTTCAACCCTCCGGCGCCCGACCCGGAGGCCGAGCGCAAGCAGATCGCCGCCGCCATCGCCCAGATGGAGCGCTTCGTCGGCGGTCTCACCGATACCGCCCATGACCTGGGGCGCAACGATGTCGGCGATCCTGGCGACAATTGGATGGACTGCATCGACGAATCCACCAATACCACCTCCTATCTCAAGATTTTCGCCGCTCGGGGCCTGTTGAAATGGCACACGGTGCAGGATAGGCAGACCCGGGGCTGGTTTCTCTTCGGCTATCCCCACACCTCTGCCGTGATCAGGGATACGCAGAGCGGCCTGGAGTATGCCGTGGACTCCTGGTTCTATCCCAACGGCGAGGCGCCGGCCATCCTCCCCGTGGGGGCGTGGCACGACGGCTGGAATCCCCCGCCGACGCCCTGAAGGGGCTTGATATGTCGGGGTCATTGGTCTAAGTTTTACTAACTGCGTGTCGCAAGAAAAGGCGGGCCGATGAAAGAACAAGAAACCCTGGCTGAACATCTTCGCCGGCAAGGCATCAGCCGCCGCTCCTTTCTCAAGTTTTGCGTGGCCACCGCCTCCCTCCTCGGCCTGCCGCCGGGGATGGCGCCCCTGATGGCCGAAACCCTGGGCAAGGTCAGGCGCCCGTCGGTGATCTGGCTCTCCTTCCAGGAATGCACCGGCTGTACCGAATCCCTGACCCGCTCCCACTCCCCCACCCTGGAAAGCCTGCTGTTCGATTTCATTTCCCTCGACTATCACCACACCCTCCAGGCCGCCTCGGGCGAAGCGGCGGAGCGGGCGCGGGAAGAGGCGATGAAGGCCAATTACGGCAAGTACCTGGTGCTGGTGGACGGCTCGGTCCCCCTGGGAGAGGGCGGGGCCTATTCCACCATCGCCGGCCGCACCAACCTGGAAATGCTCGAAGAGACCGCCAAGGGGGCGGCGGCCCTGATTGCCATCGGCACCTGTTCCTCCTACGGCGGCCTGCCCTACGCCCATCCCAACCCGACGGGGGCGGTTCCGGTGTCGGCCATCGTCAAGGACAAGCCCGTCGTCAACGTTCCCGGCTGCCCGCCGATCCCCCTCGCGATCACCGGCGTGGTGGCCCATTACCTGATGTTCGGCGCCCTGCCGGAACTGGACGAGAAGGGACGCCCCCTTTCCATTTACGGCGAGACCATCCACGACCGCTGCTACCGCCGCCCCTTCTACGACCAGGGAAAGTTCGCCAAGACCTTCGACGACCGGGGCGCCCGCGCCGGCTGGTGCCTGTACGAGCTGGGGTGCAAGGGGCCCACGACCCACAACGCTTGCGCCACCACCAAGTGGAACGGCGGCACCAGCTTTCCTATCGAATCCGGCCACGGCTGCCTCGGCTGCTCCGAGCCCGACTTTTGGGACGCGGGCAGTTTCTACCAAGCGCTGTCCACCCCGCTCTCGTCCCTCGACAAGGCAGCGGGGGTGGCGGCGGGCGCGGGGGTGGCGGCGGGCGCCGCCATTGCCGTCCACAACCGTGCCGCCAAGCGCGCGGCGAAGGCCGGCCATCAGGCCGTGACGGTCAACGACCTGGAGAAGTGAATGAGCGACATGGAATTGCTGCTATGGGCGCGGGGGCCGGGACTGCAAGGAGCGGTGGCGGTTTTCGTCGCCGGCATGGCGTTGCGCCTGATCGAAATCTACAGCCTGGGGCGCAAACGGGACCTTTCCCCGGCGCGGCCGGGAAACGGCGGTGCCGGCTGGGCGACCATCATCACCCGCAGCATTCCCCACAAGGAATTGCTGCGAACCACCTATCTGACCTATATCCTGGGTTATACCTTCCACATCGGCCTGTTCGTCACCCTGCTGCTGTTCGCGCCCCATATTCAGCTGTTTCGCGGCGTCCTGGGTTTCGGTTGGCCTTCCCTGCCCTCGCCGGTGGTGGATGCCGTGGCCCTGGTGTCCATCGCGGCCTTGTTTGGCATGCTGGCTTACCGCCTTTATCACCCGGTAAAGCGTTTCCTTACCACCTTCGGCGACCACGCGGCCTGGCTGCTGACCATGCTGCCACTGCTGACCGGCTATCTGGCTTTCCATCATCTGCTGTTGCCCTATACCCTGATGCTGGCGGTGCACATCCTGTCGGTGGAACTGCTTCTGGTCTTCATGCCCTTCACCAAGCTGGTCCACGTGGCGACGATTTTCATTTCCCGCTGGTACAACGGCGACATGCTGGGGCATAAGGGGGCGCGGCTATGAACGGGTGCTTGCGGCACGAGGAAAGAAAGGCGGAGCCATGAGCGCATCGTTCGAGCGTGGCGTGAATTCCTTCCGGGAGGTGATGGATGCGCCCATCGCCAGTTTTTTCTCCAGTTGCGTCCATTGCGGCCTGTGCGCCGATGCCTGTCTGTTTTACACGGAAACGGGCGATCCGAAATACACGCCGATTTACAAGTTGGAGCCTCTGAAGCGCCTGTGGCGCCAGGAATATACCTTGTTGGGCAAGCTGGCCTCCCTGGCGGGGCTGTCCAAGCCCATCACGGATGCCGAGCTGGCGGAGTGGAGCGAACTGGTCTACGACAGCTGCACCCTCTGCGGGCGCTGCACGGTGGCTTGCCCGGTGGGCAACGACATCACCTACATGGTGCGCAAGATGCGCGAAGGCATGGCGGCAGCCGGTCATGCGCCGGAAGGGGTGATCGAAGCCACCCGCAAGACCATCGAGCAGGGCAGCCCCATGGGGATTCAGCTCAAGGCGTTTTTGGCGCAGGTAAAGGGGCAGGAGGAGGAAACCGGCATCGAGATTCCGCTGGACAAGGCGGGAGTGGATTATCTGGTCATCATGTCGTCCATGGAGATTCTCGGCTATCCCGAATACCTCGGTTCCCTGGCGCGCATCTTCAAGCAGGCCGGCCTGACCTGGACGGTGTCTTCCGAGGCCTTCGAGGCCACCAACAGCGGCATCCAGATCGGGGTGTCGGACATCGCGCGGGAAATCGTCCTGCGTGTCGTCAACGCGGCGGAGAAGCTGGGGGTGAAGTACGTCATCAGTCCCGAGTGCGGCCACGCTTTCACCGCCCTGCGTTGGGAAGGGCCGAACCTGATCGGCCGCCCCTACAAATTCGAGGTGGTGCACGTCTTGGAACTGCTCGATCAGTTGCGTCGCGCCGGCAAGCTCAAGACGGTGGGCAAGACCGATGAACCCCTTACGCTCCACGATCCCTGCCAGATCGTGCGTCGCGGCGGCGTGGTGGCCGAACCGCGGAATTTGATCCGGATGGTGGCGTCGGATTTCCGCGAGATGGAAGATTCCGGCATGTACAACTGGTGCTGCGGCGGCGGTGGCGGCGTATCCGCCAACCATCGGGCGGAAGAATTGCGCTTCACCGTCTTCAAGCGCAAGAAACGCCAGATCGAGGGCACGGGAGCGGTCACCATGGTCACCGCCTGCGCCAACTGCCGCAATGTGCTGGAAGAAGGCCTGGAGCGCTACCACATGGATACCAAGATGATCGGTTTGACCGAACTGGTCGCCGAACACCTGAAAGAGGATGAACAGGCATGAACCACCGCGTCGTCGTCGACCCCATCACCCGCATCGAGGGCCATCTGCGCATCGAGGCGGAAACCACCCCGGACGGCACCATCACCCAGGCCTATAGCTCCGGCACCATGGTGCGGGGGCTGGAAATCATCCTCCAGGGACGCGATCCCCGCGACGCCTGGGCCTTCGCCCAGCGCATCTGCGGCGTCTGCACCCTGGTCCATGGCCTGGCTTCGGTGCGGGCGGTGGAGGATGCGCTGAAATACCCCATTCCGCCCAACGCCCAGATTATCCGCAACCTGATGGCGGCGGCCCAGTACGTCCACGACCACGTGATGCACTTCTACCACCTCCACGCCCTGGACTGGGTGGACGTGGTTTCCGCCCTGAAGGCCGATCCGAAGAAGACCTCCGAATTGGCCCAGTCCATCAGCGGCTATGCGAAATCCTCTCCCGGCTATTTCGCCGATACACAGAAGCGTCTGAAGAATTTCGTCGACGGCGGGCAGCTGGGTATTTTCGCCAACGGCTACTGGGGCCACCCGGCGTACAAGCTGCCGCCGGAGGCCAACCTGATGGCGGTGGCCCATTATCTCGAGGCCTTGGCTTGGCAGCGGGACGTGGTGAAGCTGCACGCCATTTTCGGCGGCAAGAACCCCCATCCCAACTTCGTGGTGGGGGGCGTGCCCTGCGCCATCAGCGCCGAACCGGGACACCCCGGCAAAGGGCAAGGGCCCCGCCATCGGGGCGGCGGGGGGGCGACAGCCGTGGATATGCAGGGCTTGCAACTGGTGAAGAACGTCATCGACCAGATGCGGGAGTTCGTCGATCAGGTCTACCTCCCCGATGTCCTGGCGATCGCCGGCTTCTATAAGGACTGGGCGTCCCAGGGGGAAGGGCTGGGGAATTTCCTCACCTATGGCGATTTTCCGGCGAAGGGCTTTGGTGGCGTGGATGATTTCATCGTTCCACGGGGGGTGATCCTCAACCGGGACCTCGGCGCCATCCACGAACTGGACCTCAATGCCCCGGACCAGATCCAGGAGTTCGTGGCCCATTCCTGGTACGACTACAGCGGCGGCAAGGACAAGGGCCTGCATCCCTACGATGGCGAAACGGCGCTCCACTATACCGGGCCGAAACCGCCCTACGACCAACTGGAAGTGGCGCAGGGCTACTCCTGGCTCAAATCGCCGCGTTGGAAGGGGCGCGCCGTGGAAGTGGGGCCCCTGGCGCGGGTGCTGATGATGTATGCCAAGGGGCACGCCCAGACCAAGGAGCTGGTGAGCCACGTCCTCAAGACCCTGGACGTTCCGGCGGCAGCCCTCTATTCCACCCTCGGCCGTACCGCCGCCCGTGCCCTGGAAAGCAAGGTCATGGCCGATGCCATGACCGGCTGGTACGACACCCTCATCGCCAATATCCGTGCCGGGGACGTGAATACCTTCAACGCCGACCTGTGGGAGCCCTCCTCCTGGCCGAAGGAAGCCAGGGGCGTGGGCTTCATGGAAGCCCCCCGGGGCGCCCTGGGCCACTGGCTGGTGATCCAGGACGGCAAAATCGCCAACTATCAGGCGGTGGTCCCCAGCACCTGGAATGCCGGCCCCCGCGACCCCCAGGGGCAGCCGGGGGCCTACGAGGCTTCCCTCCAGTCAACCCGTCTCCATGACGCCCAGCAGCCCATCGAAATCCTGCGCACCATCCACAGTTTCGATCCCTGCATCGCCTGCGCGGTGCATGTCGTCTCGCCAGAAAGCGAAGGCAGTTTCCGCGTCAGGGTGGATTGATGTCAATTTGATGCGTATTCGCTGGGCAATGCGGGTTTTGTCTTATTGCGGCACGGGTTTAAATGTACTAGTATCCGCCGGGTAACCAATAACAACAATTATCTAAACATCATTGATTGTGTTGCCGCTTGAGGCGGCAAACGGGAGGTTGTTATGTCGAAGCAGGGGCGCTGGCTGCTGTTAGCATTGTTGCTGGGCCTGACCGGGGAGAGCTTTGCCGCCGACCCGGCCATGCTCAAGCAGGCACAGGAGTTGATGGCACAAGGTAACGCCAAAGGCGCCTACGAACTCCTCATTCCCAAGCAATCTGATTATGCCGGCGAAGTCGATTACGACTATTTGCTCGGTATTGCCGCTCTGGACGCGGGGCACCCGACCGAGGCGGTGTTCGCCCTGGAACGGGTGCTGGCGGTGAACCCCGATCATGCCCAGGCGCGAGCCGAAATTGCCCGGGCCTATTTCCAGATGGGCGAGCTGGATGCTTCCAAGCAACAGCTGGAAATGGTGCAAAGCCAAAAGCCGCCGGCCCAGGTGCAGGCCAGCATCAGCAAATTCCTGGAAGCCATCGAACAGGCCAAGTCCGCGGAGCGGACCACGGTACGGGCGTATCTGGAAGGCGCGCTGGGTTACGATACCAACGTCAACGCGGCGACCTCGAATATCCAAGTGGCCATTCCGGCTTTCGGCGGTGCGATTGCGACCCTGAGCAATACCGCGACCAAACAGCATGATGAGTTCTATTCCCTTAGCGGCGCTCTGAACGTGCGCCACATGGCGACCCCGGATCACGTGATTTTCGCCGGCGGCAGCTTCAATCGCCGTTTCAATTTCAGCACGCCCCAGGACCAGTTCAATACCGGCACCCTGGACGGCAACGTCGGCCTCAGCATCATCAGGGGGGACAACGTCTTTACCGGCGCCATGCAGGTGCAGAATTTCACGGTGGATGAAAAGGACTATCGCAACGCCGATGGCTTTTCCTTCCAGTGGATGCGCAACCTGAGCCAGGTAAGCCAGTTTACAGCCTATGTCCAGTACACCGACCTGACTTATCCCGGACAGTCTCCCCGGGATGCCGGGCGCACGGTTTTGGGCGCGGCCTATGCGCGAGCCTTGGGTGGGGATTACTCGCCGGTGGTGTATATCGGCGGTTATGGCGGCAACGAAATAGCCAAGGTCGATAGATTCAACTACAACGGCCACGATGTCTACGGCGTGCGCCTGGGGGGCGAAATGCGCTACACCGACAAGGCGACGCTTTTTGCCTCTCTCAGCTATGAGGACCGCCGCTATCGGGGCATTGATCCCCTTTTCCTGGACCGCCGCCATGACAAGCAAACAGACCTGAACCTTGGGGTGAATTATGTGGTGGCGCCGAAGTGGACGGTGAAGCCGCAACTCAGCTACACCCTGAACGATTCCAACTGGACGCTTAACGACTACGACCGGACGATGGTGAGCGTGAGCGTTCGCCGCGACCTCAATTAAGCGGGAGGAAAAGCAGATGACCCCTCAGCAGCGATTCAAACCGGCCCGTCAGGCCCTGATGCTGGCCTTGATCGTGGCCGCCTTCCCCCTCGGCGCCCAGGCCTCGGCGGGCAGGCTGGATTTCGTCTTCGGCCGCGTGACGGCGACTGGCGTTGATGGCAAGGAACGGCTCCTTCTCAAGGGCGACGAAATCAACTCCGGCGAAGCCGTGAATACCGCCCCCAATGCCCGGGCGCAAATCCGCTTTACCGACGGGGCTTTCATGTCCCTGCAGCCCAGTACCACCTTCAAGGTGGACGACTATCGTTTCGCCGGCAAGGCTGACGGCAGTGAAAAGGGCTTCTTCAGCCTCGTCAAAGGCGGGCTGCGCACTATTACCGGCGCCATCGGCCACGGCAAGAACCGGGACGCCTATCAGGTCTCGACCCCTGCCGCCACCATCGGCATCCGGGGGACCGGCTACACCGCCAAGTTGGGCAATAGCTTGTCGGTAAGCGTGGGCGAAGGCGCCATCGCGCTCCTCAATAATGGGGGCGCACTGGTGCTCACGGCGGGCCAGACTGGCTACGTGAAGGATTTCAACACCGCGCCGCAACTGACTTTCGAAAAGGCCTCCGCGCCGCCAGCGAGCCTTGGGTCGCAAAGCTCGACCAACACGAACGAGCAGAAAAACCCGCCGCCGGAGTATTGTTCCGGTTGCAACACGGGCGGTGGCCTGGGGACTAAAACCATCACGGGGGTGACGGGGGTGATGTCGCGGAGTTCGTCTCTTGCCTATGGCAACACCACCATTGCCACGGATACGGGCGGCACGCTGGTGCTGGACGATTCCATGAACCGGGTCTATTACCAGGATGGGACGAGCGGGACCATCACCAGCTTTACCGGGGCAACCCTCGACAAGACCTCATCCGGCAGCTATGCGCCCTATGGTTTCGATGGCATCGTCGGCTGGGGCCGTTGGTATGGGACTCTCACCTATACCGAGGGCGGTGTAACCACCACCAGGACAGCTTCCTCGGCAGAGGGCATGCACGGAGTGGCTGGCTTGCCCGCCACGATGCCGACGGTGGGTTATGCCAGCTATAGCCTGAGCGGGGCGACGAACCCGACGGATGGTACCAATGTCGGCTATGGTACCGGTGGTTCCATCAGCGTCTATTTTGGCTCGTCCCCGTCCTTATCCGGTAACTACAGCTACCATCTTGCTGCTACCAACTACAACTTGACGTTTAGCGCCAGCAATTGGAGCGGTAGTCAGTTCACGACCAGTGGCAGTATCACGGGTGGTAGTGGCGGTAGTGCCAGTGTCCACGGCTTCTTTGCTGGGAGCAATGCCGAGCGCATCGGCATGTCCTTCCAAGGGACGATCTCTAGCGGACCTACGCAAAACGGTGCGGCGGTGTATTCTCAAACTTATTACTCGCATACCGTGCCTTAATTCGCAAGTGGATTGCTCCCTTCGTACAAAAACCGCAGCGCAATGCTGCGGTTTTTATTTGAGCCGGGCATGAGCTCGCACTACGAGACCGCCCTGGAAAAGATTCGCTGTGGCGAATGGACGTCTGCGTTGGAATACTTGGAGCGGGCGGTTGCGCAAGACCCATCCAATGTGGCCGTTCGAGGGGCCAAGGGAACCGTGCTCTTTAACCTTGGCCGTCTTGGCGAGGCGGAACGGGTCCTGCGTAAAGCGCTCCACCTGGACAAGGGGAACGTTCAGGTCCGGGGCGATCTGGCGTTTGTGCTCGAACATTTGGGACGGCCTGCCGAGGCGCTGGAGCAATATGACCGGGTTTTGGAGATTGCCCCGGACCACATGCAGGCGCGGGTGAATCGAGGCGGCGTGCTGATGTCCCTGGGGCGTCATGCCGAAGCGCTGGCCAACAACCATTCCGTCGCGGCGGCTTACCCCGAGCGGCCTCTCGCCCACTTCAACCTTGGCGAGGCGCTGCTGGCCGTTGGGGAATGGGGGGCGGCGCTGGCGGCTTTCGACGAGGCTTTAAGGCTGCAGCCGGATTATGCCAAGGCCCACTTCAACTGCGGGGTGGCGTTGTCCATGGTGGCGGAATTCGCCGGGGCCAAGGAGGCTTTCGCCGTGGCAAGGCGGCTGGACGAACCGCTTTATCGCCAGTGTCTGGAGAATGTCCGGCGCGCGTCCGGACTTGACCGCCTGCTTCTCGATGCGGTGCCGCAACGCATCTACCTGTCGGGCATGTACGTTCGCCAGGAAGCCTGCGATTGGCGCAACCGAACGGCGTATAGAGAAAATTTCCTGCGCTGGCTGGAAAATGGCGAGCCTTTCATGGACGACCAAGCCTTGGCGTTTCAGGGGCTGTCGTTATTGCGCGAACCGCGACACCAGCTGGAACTCTGTCGGCGGATAGCGGGCAAAATAGTCAGGGAGGCCGGGCTTCCGTTGCCCCCGCCTTCGCCTTTCCCGGGGAAAAAAGAAAAAATCCGCGTGGGTTATGTGTCGCCGGATTTCCGTTTTCACCCCACGGCCCGGCTGTCGCGGCAGCTTTTTCACCTCCACGATCGCGAACGCTTTGAAGTCTATGCCTATTCACTCCAGCCAGACGATGGGAGCGCGCTGCATCGCGACATTCGTCATGCCTGTGACCGTTTCGTCGATGTCGCCGGGCTGGGTTCTCGCGAGTTGGCGCAACGTATCCGGGAGGATGGGATTGATATCCTGGTGGATATGGCAGGGCATACCCGCAAGAGCCGATTCGAGGTCTTTGCCCTGCGGGCGGCGCCCCTGCAAGTGGCTTACCTGGCATTTCCGAGCACCACTGGAGCGGATTTCATCGATTATCTGGTGACGGATGCCGTGACCAGCCCCGCCGGTTCGGCGCGGTTTTATTCCGAGAGGCTGGTTTTCCTGCCGCGAAGCTACGTGATGTACGACAACGAACAAAGGGTCGGGGCCGCGCCATCCCGCCGCGAGGCGGGGTTGCCGGAAAACGGCACGGTATTCTGCTGCTTCAACAATCCTTACAAGGTCGAGCCGGAGATATATTCCGTCTGGATGCGCATCCTGGAAAGGGTCCCGGGCAGCATCTTGTGGCTCCTTGCGGGAAAGGAAGGCGTGGAAAGCAATCTGCGCCGGGAGGCGGAGGTTCGGGGCGTTGCGCCGGAGCGCCTGGTTTTCGCTCCCTTTGTCGGCGATTCGCCACGCCATCTTGCCCGCTATCGCCTGGCCGATTTGTTTCTCGACACGACGGTATGCAACGCACATACTACCGCAGCGGATGCCCTCTGGGCGGGCCTGCCCGTTCTCACTTGCGCGGGAGAGGCTCATTGGTCCCGGGTGGCGGCCAGTTTGCTGGAGTCGGTGGGATTGCCGGAATTGGTTGCGGCGAATTTGATGGAATACGAGAACAGGGCGGTGGCGTTGGCCCGCCGGCCCCAGGATATGGCGGAATTGAAATCCAAGCTGGAGCACCATAAAAGAACGTGGCCGCTGTTCGATACGGCGGCGCTGGTGACGTCTTTGGAGGAAGCCTATCAACGGATGTGGGGCCGGCATCTGGCCGGCCAGCCTCCGCGGTCGTTCAGCCTGCCTGCGGCGGCTAGCAAGGGAGGGTGAGTGGCCATGGCCGGAAAACTGACCCTCGCGGCGATAGCGCGCTTGACCCGTCAACGCTATCACCATGATCTGGTGGCGAATCTGGTGAGTCTGGCGGCCCGCCTGCTGGGAACGCGGTCCGTCGGCTATTACGAAGTGGCGGCTCCGGAGGAGGAGGGCGGCTCGCCCAGGTTCCAGAACTACCTGGCGCCTGACGGCCCGCCGCCATCTTGGGGGGAAGAGAAGGTTTTGCTGCGCGCCTATCGGCGCCGCCGGCCAGTCAGGGGGAAGGTGTCTCATGGGGCGGGACAGAAAACCTGCGTGGTTTACCCGATATTGGGGGCGGCAGGGGTGCAGGCCTTGTTGCTGGCGCGGGTGCGCGCCGCTCAATCGGCCGGCCAGCGGGAACTGGGCCAGCTGCTGGCGGTGTATCAAAACTTTCTCCAGCTGTTCGAGCGCGTGGACCGCGATGCCTTGACGGGGCTTTACAACCGCCAGGCATTCGGCGAAACCATCAACCGCATCATGCATCCGGCACGGGGGGCACGAGGCCGGCGCAAGGACCGGGAGCATGTCTATTGGCTGGGCATCCTGGATATCGATCACTTCAAGAACGTGAACGACCGCCACGGCCACCTCATCGGGGACGAGGTGCTGCTGCTGTTCGCCCGCCTGATGCGGGATACTTTCCGCTACGAGGACAGGCTGTTCCGTTACGGCGGGGAGGAGTTCATCGTTCTTCTGGAGGGGGCGAACGGCGATAGCGCGCAGCAGGTATTCGAGCGCTTCCGGTTGGCGGTGGAGGCAACCCGTTTTCCGCAGGATACCCGCATTACCGTCAGCATCGGCTACACCGAAATTTCCCACGAAGGTCTGCCCAGCGACGTCATCGACCGGGCCGACCGGGCTCTTTACGTCGCCAAGAACTCCGGCCGCAATCAGGTCTTGGGGTACGAGGATCTCCTCGCCCAGGGACGCCTGCGCCAAGCCGAATATCCCTCCCATCAGGACATCCAGCTCTGGCTCAACGCCAAGGCGTAAGCGCGCTGGCCTGTCTATCTCCTTGCCCCAGCAGAGAAATGCCAGGGGCTTGTTTTTAGTTACGGCGCATATCTAATAAGTTGCATTTATTATTTATCGCTTTATACTGAAAACTAAGGTTTTTTATTGGGGGGTGTCATGAGAGCAAATTCTGCCGCCAAGGAACATGTCGGATCGGGGCCGGGGGGCATCCCGGGGGTCTATCCTGTGGCCTCCGGGAATCAGAACTGCGCCTGGATGCGTGCCCCGTGGGGGGAGGAGGATGATGGGCTCCACGCCGAGCGGCGCGCCGAGGTGAAAAGCGACCGTTACCAGCGAGCCGTCTCCCGCCTGCTGAAAGAGGAAGTGCTGTACGTCAAGTTCAGCGAGGCGGAGGGATGCCTGACCATCAAGATTCGCGGCGGCACGATGCGGGATTTCGGCGATTGCCTGGTGATGGAGAACGGCACCGACCGCGAAATAGCCTGTCTGGGCAAGCTGGTGGGCTTCAAGCAGTGGCAGTCCCTGGAGTTGTCGGGGAGCAGCCGTTTCCGGGAACAGGCCATGCTGGAATGCCTGCGCTACGGCGTGCAGGTGCTGGGGTGCTCCATGCCCGAGCATTTGCGGGCCAGACTGATGGAAATGAAGCGCGAGCCGGCGCGCCCGGTGCTGCGTCCCGTCGCGGCGCCCAAGCCGCGCTCTGCGCCGAAAGCGGCCGAACCCTTGGGGAAGGATGCCGAGCGGGAGATGCTGGAATCCGTGGAGCACTACATCCTGGACATGCTGAGCGATTAAACGCTCAGGGGCTGACCCCAGCTACCCTCGAAAAACAGTTCTCCCAGGGGCGCGCGGCTGCGCGGAGCCAGTTCCGCCTCCTTCAATTCTCCCGTCAGCATGTCCGCTTCGGCGGGATGGCCGACAGCGATCATCGCCATGCAGGCAAAGGCTTCGGGAATGGAAAATTCCTGGCGGATTTTCTCGGCGTCGAAACCGCCCATCTGGTGCGCCATCAGTCCCAGCGCAACTGCTTGCAGGCACAGGTTCTCGCTCGCCGCCCCCGTGTCGTACTGCCCCCAGCGGTTGGGTTTGCCGTTGTGGCGGAAAGCGCTGTTGGCGGTCGCCAGCAGCAGCACGGGGGCGTTCTTCACCCAGGTCTGATTGCCTTCGGCCAGGCAAGCGAACGCCCGCCGCCACGATGCTTCATCCCTGAAACGGTCCCAGACCAGAAAACGCCAGGGCTGGTCGCCGAAACAGGAGGGCGCCCAGCGGGCGGCCTCCAGGAGGGCAACCAGCTGCTCCTGCGGCACGCCTTGGCTCGGGTCGAAGGCGCGCCCGCTCCAGCGGCGGGCAATGATGTCATGGATGGGGTAGCGGGTGGCAGCGGGTTTTTCGCTCATTTCGGCCTCACGGTTGGTTGATGGGGCGGACGCCTTCCACCAGCAATGTTACTTCAATTTCGTTGCCCACCGGGCCTCCGCCCGGGAAATTAAGCCCCCAGTCGATGCCGTAGTCGCTACGCTTGAGCGTGGCGTGGCCTTCGAAGCCGGCGCGGACCTTGCCCGCCCCCGTGGGGGTCGTGTCCGGTCCGAAGCCGAGGATGCGGAAGGGAAAATGGATGTCACGCGTCACGCCGTGGAGGGTCAGCTTGCCGTAAAGGATGCCGCTGTCCGGCCCAGTGGGTTTCACGGCGGTACTGACGAAGCGCATGGTGGGAAACTTGAGGACGTCCAGGAAGGCGTTGCTCAAAACGTGCACGTCCCGTTCCCGGTGGCTGGAGTTGAGGGACAGGACGACAATGGTGACGTCCACCGAGGAGTTGGCCAGCTTGTCCCGGTCCACTTTCACCGTGCCGTTAACGTCGGAAAAGGTGCCGCTGGTCTTGGAGACCGTGTGGCGGATGGCCCAGTTGGCGAAGCTGTGGGCGTTGTCGATAGTGTAAGTCTCCACTTCCGCCAAGGCGACGGCCGGGGAGAGGAGGGCGAGGAAGAGCAGGCTGCGTAGTGACATGGCGGGTCCCCTTGTTCAAGGGTGGGTAAAGCGGGCCGCCAGCTCGGCCACGCGGCGCCCCAGGTGTTCGGCGGTGCGGCGGTCGCTGGCGCTTGGACCCATGTCGGGGCCCTGGTCGACGTTGGACTGGCCCATGGCGCCGAGGAAACTGCCCAGGCGGTTGAGGTCGTCCGGCCCGCCCTGGCTGGAATTGTTGCCGGGGAGAAGACCGAGGGATACCCAGAGCATGCCGTGCTGGGCGGCGAAGGTGGCGAGCTGGACCAGGGAGTTGAATTTGTCGCCGCTCTGGCTGCCGGAATTGGTGAAGCCCGCGGCCAGCTTGTCCTTCCATTTTTGCGCGAACCAGACCTTCGAACTGGCGTCCATGAAGGTTTTGAACGGGGCGGAAAGACTGCCCATGTAAGTGGGGGCGCCGAAAATGATGGCATCGGCGGCGTTCAGCGCATCCCAGTGTTGATCGGCGTCTTCCGCCGCCACCAGCGAGGCTTCCGTTCCGGCAACGGCTTGGGCGCCGGCCAGAACGGATTCCGCCAGTACCTTGGTGTGGCCGTAGCCACTGTGATACACGATGGCAACTTTACTCATGGGGCTCTCCTTTTCAAGGATTAGGGTAGATCGAACAGCAGAAGTTCGGCGTTGCCCTCCAGGCGGATTTCGGGCTCGTTCTCGATGCGGGCGCCATCCCCGCCAGCCATCGGAATGCCGTTGAGGGACAAGGTGCCTCGGGCCACATGGAGGTAGCAGCGGCGGCCGTCGGCGGGGCGATGAGCCACGGGCTCGCCGTGTCCGAGCAGAGCGGCGTAAATGCGGGCATCCTGGTGGATGGTGACCGAGCCGTCGCGGCCGTCCGGAGAGGCGATGAGGCACAGGCGGCCGCGTTTGGCGCCGGGGCCGAAACTTTTTTGCTCATAGCCGGGGTCCAGGTTTTGCTCCTGGGGCAGCAGCCAGATTTGCAGCAGGTGTACCGCTTCGTCCTGGGAGGCGTTGAATTCGCTGTGGCGGATGCCGCGGCCCGCGCTCATGCGCTGCACATCGCCGGGCAGGATGGTGGAGCCGTGGCCGAGACTATCGCGATGGGCCAGGGCCCCCTCCAGGACGTAGGTGACGATTTCCATATTGCTGTGGGGGTGGGCGGGGAATCCGCCGCCGCCGGCGATGCGGTCGTCATTGATGACGCGCAGGGCGGAATAGCCGTTGTGCTCCGGGTCGAAGTAGTCGCCGAAAGAGAAGCTGTGCCAGGTATCCAGCCAGCCGTGGTCGAAATGGCCGCGTTCGGCATGGGGGCGAAGGCGTATCATCCGGACCTCCTGTTCTTTAAAATTGAATATGCAGGTCCTATGATAGACAATGATGTTGCTATAAGTTGCCGAAAAGTTCTGAGTAAATCATTCTAATATTTTGAATATGCGTCTGACTCTTGATGCCATTGCCGTGCTGGACGCCATTGAGCGCAAAGGGAGCTTTGCCGCGGCGGCGAAGGAATTGCACCGGGTGCCGTCGGCGATTACCTATGCCGTGCAGAAGCTGGAAAGCGACCTGGGGGTGCGTTTATTCGAACGCAGCGGCCATCGGGCCGTTCTGACGCCGGCGGGCGAGGCCCTGTTGGAGGAAGGCCGGCGCCTGTTGCAGGCGGCGTCCGCCCTGGAGGGGCGGGTCCGGCGGGTGGCCACCGGCTGGGAGGGCGAGTTGCGCGTGGCGGTGGGGGATTTGGTGCCCATGGCGCGGATTTATTCCCTGGCCTCCGATTTCTATGCCTTGGAAAGCGGTACCCGCCTCCGTTTGTCGCGGGAGGTGTTTGGCGGCTGCTGGGACGCGCTGGTTTCGGACCGTGCCGATTTGGTGATCGGCGCTCCCTCCGATGTCCCTTCCGGCGGCGGTTTTGCGGTGCGGGAGCTGGGGGCGGTGGAGTTCCGGTTCGCCGTGGCGCCTTTTCATTCCCTCGCCATGGCTCCGGAGCCCCTGGCCAACGAGGACATCCTCCGCCACCGGGCCATCGCCGCCGCGGACAGTTCCCGCAGCCTGCCGCCGCGTACCGCCAACATCCTCTCCGGCCAGGATGTCCTGACGGTGCCGGATTTTCGCGACAAGCTGGAGGCGCATTTGCTGGGCATGGGGGTGGGCTGGCTGCCGCGGCATCTGATCCAGTCCTTTGTCGCCGCCGGCCGCTTGGTGGTGAGGGAAACCGAAGAACGCCAGGCGCCGGTGGCCTTGGTGGCTGCCTGGCGGACGGGAAAGAAGGGGCGGGCCCTGGAATGGTTTCGCCAGCGCCTGGAGGACGAGGCTTGGCGGGAGCGGCTGTTTTCGCCTTTTTGACGCGTGGAAGGGGGATGGCCTAAGAAGCTGTCTCATGAAATGTGGCGAGCAGCGCCCGACCCTGGGTCACGGGTGCGCGGTAATTTATGAGGCAGTTTCTAAAGCTTAGGGGGGAAGCGGCCGATAAATAAATCAAGAGGATGACAAAAGCATTGGAGGGCATCATGGCTGTTCTTGGCGTTGGACCTGTCGGTGGCATGCAGGCCACCAGCGGGAAGGCGCATGGCAAGGCCGGCGGCAAAGGCACGGCAAGGCCGGCTGCCGCGCCCTCTCCCAGCTACTACGTGGAGGAAGGGGCGCCGGTGGAGGCATCCAACTGGCTGAAATCGCTGTTCCAGGCGGGGGCGATTCGGCTGTCCAGGGAGCGGATCGCCGCGCTGCTCAACACCGAGGGGAAAAAGGCGGAGAGCGTTCCCGGCGAGGCGCGGAAAGAGCGTCCGGCGGCGCCGAAGGCCTCGAACCGGGATTACCAGCTGTTCAAGCAGGCCGTGGCCCTGGAAGAGGCGGACGCCGAGGCCCGCGAAGCGGAGTCGGCCGGGGGCTGGCGCTTCTGGTACGGCCCCGCCTTGATGGCGGTGGTGGCAGTGGTGTTCCTGCTGACGGTGATGGTCCTGGACGCGGTTTTCGGGACGCGGGTCTTGGCGGCCCTTCTGCCCTTTCTCGGTTAACCCCCGGCGGCGTCGGGGCGGCAGCTTTTCTTTTCCCGTTTCTGGGCATACATCCGTTTATCCGCCGCATCCAAGAGCTCGGGAATCGGCGTTGGGGTTTGGGGGTCGTAGTGCACCACCCCGACGCTGAGGGACAGGCAATAGGGGCGCCTGCGGGTGTCGTTGAAGGCCGCGACGCGCCTTTGCAGCCGCTGTTCGATGGCTTCCGCGCTGTTGTTGTTGGAATCGATGGTGATGATGGCGAATTCGTCGCCCCCCATGCGGGCGATGATGTCCGAGCCGCGGAAGGTTTCGGTCAACAGGTTGGCGGTGTCCGTCAGGGCCATGTCTCCCGCGGGGTGTCCGTGGGTGTCGTTGATGGCCTTCATGCCGTCCAGGTCGGCAAAAATCAGGTAGAACCCCGTCTTCTTGCGCTGGGAAAGCTTCACCTGGTGCTCCGCCAGGGTCATGAATCCCCGCCGGTTGTAAAGGCCCGTGAGTTCGTCCACCAGGGACAGGATGCGCAGGGCGGCCTGCATGCGATGGCGCTCGATGGCGTAGCGGATGGAACGCATCAGCAGGTTGCCGTCCGCTTCGCCCTTGACCAGGTAATCCTGGGCGCCTTCCCGTACCGCCTGGACGGCCGTGTCTTCGTCGTTGAGGCCGGAGAGCACGACGATGGGCGTTTCGGGTGAATGGGCGCGGGTCCGGGACACGGTATCCAGGCCCTGGCTGTCCGGCAGGGAAAGGTCGAGTAGCACCACATCCCGGCTGCCCTGGTCCAGGGCGGCGAAACCCTCCGCCAGACTGCTAGCGGTATCTATCTGGATGGCGGCGGCACCGCTGTCCGACAGGGCTTCCCGGATCAGCCGGGCGTCGCCGGGGTTGTCTTCGATCAGCAGAACGCGGATGGGCGGGGCGTCCATGAGCTCACTCCTTGCGCGGCAGCTTGACCAGGGTCAGCCAGAAATCGTCGATGGCCCGAATCACCTGGATGAACTGTTCCAGGTCCACGGGCTTGGTGATGTAACAGTTGGCATGCAGGGCGTAGGCCTGGGTGATGTCCTGCTCCGCGTCGGAGGTGGTGAGCACGACCACGGGGATGGATTTGAGATGAGGGTCGGCCTTGATTTCCCGCAGTACTTCCCGGCCATCCTTGCGCGGCAGGTTGAGGTCCAGCAGAATCAAGTCGGGCAGTTTGCGTCCCGCTCGCCGCAACCAAGCCAAGGCCTCCTCGCCGTCCCGGGCAACGCTCAGGGTGGCCCGCACCTTTCCCTCCTTCAGGGCTTCTTCGGTCAGGCGCACGTCTCCCGGATTGTCTTCCACCAGGAGAATTTCCACCGGGGCCAGGTCGCGGTGGTCAGGCATGGGGCGTTTCCTCGTTGGGCGGCTTTATGGGTAGTGTAAACCAGAAAGTGGAGCCTTTCCCGGCCTCGGAGTCCACGCCAATGCGTCCGCCGTGGCGTTCCACGATGCGCTTGCAGATGGATAGGCCGATGCCGGTGCCGGGGTATTCTTCCCGGCTGTGGAGGCGCTGGAAAATCTGGAACAGCCGATCCCGGTGTTCCGGCGCGATGCCGATGCCGTTGTCCCGTACCGTGAAGCGCCACTCTTTGCCGGCGAGAGAGACGCCGATATGGATGTCGGGTTTCGCCGCGCCGCGGAATTTGATGCCGTTGGCGATCAGGTTCTGGAACAGCTGCACCAGCTGGCCGCGGTCGGCCATGACGCTGGGCAGCTTGTCGCTGGTGATTTCCGCGCCGCTGTCGGCGATGGCGCGGCTGAGGTTGAAGAGGGCGTCCTCGGCGACCCGGTTGCAGTCCGTGGGGGAAAATTCCTTGCCCCGGGTGCCGACGCGGGAATAGGCCAGCAGGTCGTTGATCAGCTGCTGCATGCGGGTGGCGCCATCCACGGCGTAGTGGATGAAATCGTCGGCATCGGCGTCCAGGCGTCCCCGGTAGCGCTTGGCCAGGAGCTGGACGTAGCTGGCCACCATGCGCAGGGGTTCTTGCAGGTCGTGGGAGGCCACGTAGGCGAAGCGCTCCAGCTCGGCATTGGAGCGGGTCAGTTCGTCGATTTTCTTCGCCAGCAATTCTTCCGCCCGTTTGCGCTCCGAGATGTCGAGGAAAGTCACCACCGCGCCGACGGTTTTGCCCTCCTGAACGATGGGGTGGGACCAGTATTCCACCGGGACGGGAGAGCCGTCGGCGCGCCAGTAGACTTCCGTGTCTTCATGCTGTCCCCGGTTTTTCCTCAGGGCGGCGTAGACCTTGCATTCCTCGGCGGGGTAGGGGCTGCCGTCGGGATGGGAATGGTGGATCAGGCCATGGATGTCCTTCCCCAGCAGCTCGGAGGCGTCCGGGAACCCCAGGATGCGCAAGGCGGACGGGTTGCAGAACGTCAGGCGTCCATCGGGCGCCATGCCGTAGATGCCCTCGGCGGTGGAATCGAGCAGAAGCTTCAGCCGTGCCTCGTTGGCGGTGAGCGTGTCCAGCATTTGGTTGAAATCCGCCGCCAGCAGGCCCAGCTCGTCGTTCCTGTCCAGCTTTACCCGCTCCGTGCGACCGCCGGTGCGGACGCGGCCGGCGGTCTGGACGAGGGTGTCGATGTCGCGGGTCAGGCTGCGAGCCATGAAATAGGCGAAAACCAGCCCCACGAGGATGGCCAGCAGGGTATAGAACATTCCCCAGCGGCCAACTCGCTGGATATTGGCGGCTAAATGCCCTTGATCCAGGGCGATGCGCGCCCAGCCGATGAGGCGGCCGCCGACGACGACGGGTTCGGCGACGTCCAGCAGGCTGTCGTCGTCGATCAGGACTGCGCTACGGGGCGGGGCGCGCCGGAGGGAGGCGCTGACGGGGTCGGTGGCGTAGAGGCCCTGCCGGCCGCGGTCCGTGTGGGCCAGGACTTGTCCCTTGGGGGAGAGAATCATGGCGTAGCGCAGATTGGAGTAGCGTTGCAGGGAATGGATGACTTCTTCCAGTCCTTCCACGTCGTTGGAGAGAACCCAGGCGGTGCTGTTGGTGGCCAGGGCTTGCGCCAGGCTGCTGGCCTGGTCGAGGGATTGGCGGTGGAGGAAATTCTTTTCCCGGTGCGCCAGTTCCGACACGAAGATCGTCATCAGCACCGCGTGAATCAGGGCGATGCCCAGCATCAGCTGGTGGCGGATGGAGCGGGTCCAGAATTTTCGAAGGGCTTGGCCAAGCTTCATTTTGTCTTCCCGGGTACCCGGTCGGCATGGCGCCTTTTCAGGCCGTGTCGCCGCCGGGGTCGGCGGCCGACGGTTCCATTCTAGTCAAAAACCTGGGGGGCGGAGGCTTCAGCCCGCCTTGTTGGGGCAGTTCGGCTTGGCGCAGTCGGCGTAGATGTAGAGGGAATGCTCGTGGATGGTGAAGCCGCGTTCCTTGGCGATCTTCTGCTGGCGTTTTTCGATTTCCGGGTCGCAGAATTCCTCCACCTTGCCGCATTGCAGGCAGACGATATGGTCGTGGTGGTGGCCCTTGTTGAGCTCGAAAACCGCCTTGCCGCCTTCGAAATGGTGGCGCACCAGGATGCCCGCGTTCTCGAACTGGGTCAGCACCCGATAGACGGTGGCCAGGCCCACGTCCTCTCCTTCCGCGAGCAGCAGGCGGTAGACGTCCTCGGCGGTGAGGTGGCGGTCGGCGCTGCTTTCGAACAGGTTGAGGATTTTCAGCCGGGGCAGGGTAGCCTTCAGGCCGACGCTTTTCAGATCGGAGGAATCGCTCATGGGGGAATGCCCGCTGCGGTGGAGTTCGGGTATCATTATGCCGATTTGTGCCGAAAAATGGCAAATGCGCGGCCCGCCGGGCCGCAGGTGAAAACTCATTCGTGGGGCTGGTATGAACAAAATCCTGATTGCGGCCGTGGTGGCGCTTCTTTCCGCCTGTTCCGTGAGCAATCCCCTCAAGCCGTACAAGCTGGACGTCCAGCAGGGCAACGTGGTGACCCAGGACATGATATCCAAGCTGCGGCCGGGAATGACCAAGTCCCAGGTGCGTTTCATCATGGGGTCCCCCCTGCTGGTGGATATTTTCCACGGCAACCGCTGGGATTACGTCTATACCCTGCAGAAAGAAGGCAAGCTGGCCGAGGAGCGCCGCATTACCCTGTACTTTGACGGCGACCTGCTGCAGAAGGTCGCCGGCGACGTGGTGGCCGGTTCCGAGGAGGACCTGAATCCCCAGCCCAAGCCCACCTACGAGTCGGTGCCCCAGCCGGGCAGCGCCGCACCTGCCGACGGCAAGGCCGCCGATGGCGGCGCGGCGAAGGATGAGCCGGCCAAAAAAGCGGACCCCGACGACGAGGAAAAAGGTTTCTTCGGCCGTATGCTGGAAAAGATCGGCCTGTGACGTCAGTCACAGGCCGATCTTTCGGCGCAGACTAACGTTCGCCGCAGGCTAACGTTATGTCGTAGCCAAAAGGTTTGTCGTGACGTCAGTCACAGGCCGATCTTTCGGCGCAGACTAACGTTCGCCGCGGGCTAGCGCTATGTCGTAGCCAGAAATGCTTCTTTAAGGATTGTAAATTATGCTGAATATCGCGATTGCCGGCTGTTCCGGCCGGATGGGGCGGGCCCTGCTGGAAGGCGTTGCCCAGGCCAGTGACATGCGCCTCGGCGCCGCCCTGGAGCGGGCGGGCAGCCCATTGCTGGGCAAGGATGCCGGGGAACTCATCGGCAGTCCCAACGGCGTGATCGTCACCGACGACATCCCCTCCGCCCTGCAGGGCTGCCATGCCCTGATCGATTTCACCCGCCCCGAGGGCACCCTGGAGCACATGCGCCACTGCCGCAACCACGGCGTCAACCTGGTGATCGGCACCACCGGCTTCTCGCCGGAGCAGAAACTCGCCATCCAGGATGCCAGCCGCGACATCGGCATCGTCTTCGCCCCCAACATGAGCGTCGGCGTCAACCTGGTGCTGAAACTGCTGCAGCAGGCGGCCCGGGTGCTGAACGAAGGCTACGACATCGAGATCGTCGAGGCCCACCACCGCCACAAGGTGGACTCCCCTTCCGGCACCGCCCTGCGCATGGGCGAAGTGATCGCCGACACCCTCGGGCGCAGCCTGGAAGAGTGCGCCGTCTACGGCCGCGAAGGGGTGACGGGGGAGCGCAATCCCTCCACCATCGGTTTCGCCACCGTCCGCGGCGGCGATATCGTCGGCGACCACACGGTGATGTTCGCCGGCATCGGCGAGCGGGTGGAGATCAGCCACAAGGCCTCCAGCCGCGCCACCTTCGCCCAGGGCGCCCTGCGCGCCGCCCGCTTCCTGGCGGAGCGCGAGCACGGCCTCTACGACATGCAGGACGTGCTGGGCTTGTCCTGAGCGGTCTGTCCTCTATAGGACTCGACGTTGAAGGCGCGGCGGGTTTTTGCTAAAATTTCAAAAATTTTACGAGCGGGGCGGGTGAACAACCTGCCCCGCTTTGTGTATCCGCTAGTCAATATCGCGCCGGCTTTTGCCTGGCCGGCGCGCAAAAGCCCTTAAGGAGTGTCCTGTGCCGCAACGTCGTCCTGCCGTACTCGTGCTTGCAGATGGGACAGTGTTTCGCGGTGTTGCCATCGGCGCGGACGGCCACACCGTCGGCGAGGTGGTTTTCAACACCTCCATCACCGGCTACCAGGAAATCCTCACCGACCCTTCCTACTGCCGCCAGATCGTCACCCTGACCTATCCCCATATCGGCAATACCGGCGTCAATCCCCAAGACGAGGAATCCGCCCGCGTGTTCGCCAGCGGCCTGGTGGTCCGCGACCTGCCCCTCCTGTCCAGCAACTGGCGCAAGGAGGAGGAGCTCACCGCGTATCTGCAGCGCCACAACATCGTCGCCATCGCCGACATCGACACCCGCCGCCTGACCCGGGTGCTGCGGGAAAAGGGCGCCCAGAGCGGCTGCCTGATGGCGGGGGAGATCGACGAAGCCAAGGCCCTGGAACTGGCCAAGGGCTTCCCCGGCTTGGCGGGCATGGACCTGGCCAAGGTGGTGTCGGTGGAGAAGCCCTACGAGTGGAAAGAGGGGGAGTGGTCCCTGGAGAAGGGCTTCGCGTCCCAGGATAATTCCCGCTTCCACGTGGTGGCTTACGATTTCGGCGTCAAGCGCAACATCCTGCGCATGCTGGCCCACCGCGGCTGCCGCGTCACCGTGGTGCCCGCCCAGACTTCCGCCGCCGACGTGCTGGCCCTGAATCCGGACGGGGTGTTCCTGTCCAATGGCCCCGGCGACCCGGAGCCTTGCGGCTACGCCATCGACGCCATCCGCGTGTTCCTCGACAAGGCGCTGCCGATCTATGGCATCTGTCTCGGTCACCAGTTGCTGGCCCTGGCCTCCGGCGCCAAGACGCGCAAGATGAAGTTCGGCCACCACGGCGCCAACCATCCGGTGAAGGACCTGGACAGCGGTCGGGTGATGATCACCAGTCAGAACCACGGCTTCGCCGTCGACCCCGATACCCTGCCGGCCAACCTGCGGGTGACCCACCAGTCCCTGTTCGACGGCAGCAACCAGGGCATCGCCCGCACCGACGTGCCGGCCTTCAGCTTTCAGGGCCACCCGGAAGCGAGCCCCGGTCCCCACGACGTGAGTTATTTGTTCGACCGTTTCATCGGCCTGATGCAGGAGAAGAAGTAAATGCCGAAGCGCACGGATATCAAGTCCATCCTGATTATCGGCGCCGGCCCCATCGTCATCGGGCAGGCGTGCGAGTTCGACTATTCCGGCGCCCAGGCCTGCAAGGCGCTGCGGGAAGAGGGCTACAAGGTCATCCTGGTCAACTCCAACCCGGCCACCATCATGACCGACCCGGAGATGGCCGACGTCACCTACATCGAGCCCATCACCTGGCAGATGGTGGAAAAGATCATCGCCAAGGAGCGGCCCGACGCGGTGCTGCCCACCATGGGCGGCCAGACCGCGCTGAACTGCGCCCTGGACCTGGCCAAGCACGGCGTGCTGGAAAAATATAAGGTCGAGATGATCGGCGCCACCCGCGAGGCCATCGACAAGGCCGAGGACCGGGAGAAGTTCAAGAAGGCGATGGAGAAGATCGGCCTCGCCTGTCCCCGCGCCTCCGTGGCCCACAGCATGGAAGAGGCCCTCCAGGTCCAGGCCATGATCGGCTTCCCCACCATCATCCGCCCGTCCTTCACCATGGGCGGCAGCGGCGGCGGCATCGCCTACAACATCCAGGAATTCGTGGAAATCTGCGAGCGCGGCCTGGAAGCCTCCCCCACCCGGGAACTGCTGATCGAGGAATCCCTCATCGGCTGGAAAGAGTACGAAATGGAGGTGGTGCGGGACAAGAAGGACAACTGCATCATCATCTGCTCCATCGAGAACCTGGACCCCATGGGGGTGCACACCGGCGACTCGATCACCGTCGCCCCGGCCCAGACCCTCACCGACCGGGAATACCAGATCATGCGCAACGCCTCCCTGGCGGTGCTGCGGGAGATCGGCGTCGAAACCGGCGGCTCCAACGTCCAGTTCGGCATCAATCCCAAGGACGGGCGCATGGTGCTGATCGAGATGAACCCCCGGGTGTCCCGCTCCTCCGCCCTGGCTTCCAAGGCCACCGGCTTCCCCATCGCCAAGGTGGCGGCGAAGCTGGCGGTGGGCTACACCCTGGACGAGTTGCAGAACGACATCACCGGCGGCGCCACCCCGGCGTCCTTCGAGCCGTCCATCGACTACGTCGTCACCAAGATTCCGCGCTTCGCCTTCGAGAAATTCCCCGCCGCCAACAGCCGCCTCACCACCCAGATGAAGTCCGTGGGCGAGGTGATGGCCATGGGCCGGACCTTCCAGGAGTCCATGCAGAAGGCCCTGCGGGGTCTGGAAACCGGTGCCGACGGCCTGGACGAGAAAACCGCCGACCTGGAGAAGATCAAGGCCGAGCTCAGCAATCCCGGCGCCGAGCGCCTGTGGTACGTGGCCGACGCCTTCCGCGCCGGCATGAGCCAGGAAGAGGTGTTCCGCCACACCTTCATCGACCCCTGGTTCCTGGCCCAGATCGAGGACCTGGTGCACCGCGAGCAGACCCTCAAGGGCCGCAACCTGAGCGACCTGAACGCCGCCGATCTGCGCGAACTGAAGCGCCGCGGTTTTTCCGACCGCCGCCTGGCCAAGCTCCTGGGCACCGACCAGCACGCCGTGCGCGCCCTGCGCCAAGCCCTGGGGGTGCGCCCCGTGTACAAGCGGGTGGATACCTGCGCCGCCGAGTTCGCCACCAAGACCGCCTACATGTATTCCACCTACGAGGAGGAATGCGAGGCCGAACCCACCGGCCGGAAGAAGATCATGGTCCTGGGGGGCGGCCCCAACCGCATCGGCCAGGGCATCGAGTTCGATTACTGCTGCGTCCACGCGGCGCTGGCCATGCGCGAAGCCGGTTTCGAGACCATCATGGTCAACTGCAACCCGGAGACCGTGTCCACCGACTACGACACCTCCGACCGCCTGTATTTCGAGCCCCTGACCCTGGAAGACGTGCTGGAAATCGTCCACGTGGAGAAGCCTTACGGCGTCATCGTCCAGTACGGCGGCCAGACGCCCCTCAAGCTGGCCCGGGACCTGGAAAAGAACGGCGTGCCCATCATCGGCACCAGCCCCGACGCCATCGACGAGGCGGAGGACCGGGAGCGCTTCCAGCAGATGCTGCACCGCATCGGCCTCAAGCAGCCGCCCAACCGCACCGCCCGCAACGAAGAGGCGGCGCTGGAGATGGCCCGGGAGATCGGCTACCCGCTGGTGGTGCGTCCCTCCTACGTGCTGGGCGGACGGGCGATGGAAATCGTCCACCAGGAAGCCGACCTCGTGCGCTACATGCGCGAGGCGGTGAAGGTGTCCAACGAATCCCCGGTGCTGCTGGACCGCTTCCTCAACGACGCCATCGAGGTGGACATGGACGCCATCTGCGACGGCGAGGACGTGCTCATCGGCGGCATCATGGAGCACATCGAGCAGGCCGGCGTGCACTCCGGCGATTCGGCTTGTTCCCTGCCGCCCTACAGCCTGAGCCAGGAAATGCAGGACGAATTGCGCCGCCAGACCGTGGCCATGGCCAAGGCCCTCAAGGTGGTGGGCCTGATGAACGTGCAGTTCGCCATCCAGAACGGCACCGTCTACGTGCTGGAAGTGAACCCCCGCGCCTCCCGTACCGTGCCCTACGTCTCCAAGGCCACCGGCCATTCCCTGGCCAAGATCGCCGCCCGCTGCATGGCCGGCGAGAGCTTGAAGGCCCAGGGCGCCACCAAGGAAGTGACCCCGCCCTACTACTCGGTGAAGGAGGCGGTGTTCCCCTTCATCAAGTTCCCCGGCGTGGACCCCATCCTTGGCCCGGAGATGAAGTCCACCGGCGAGGTGATGGGCGTTGGCACCAGCTTCGCCGAGGCCTTCGTCAAATCCCAGTTGGCGGCGGGAGTCAAGCTGCCCAGCGGCGGCAAGGTGTTCATCAGCCTCAAGGGCAACGACAAGGCCAAGTCACTGGATATCGCCCAGGCCCTGACCGGCCTCGGCTTCACCCTCTGCGCCACCCGCGGCACCGCCGCGCCCCTGGAGCAGGCGGGCGTGCCGGTGACGGTGGTGAACAAGGTGGCGGAAGGGCGGCCCAACATCGTCGACATGATCAAGAACGGCGAGATCAGCCTGATCATCAATACGGTGGACGAGGACCGGCGAGCCATCCAGGATTCCTGCGAAATCCGCCACGCCGCCCTGCAGCACCGGGTAACCTACTACACGACCCTGGCGGGCGCGCGCGCCGCCTGCGTCGGGATGCAACACATGCGCGAGCTGCAGGTGTTCGACCTGCAAGGGTTGCATCAGCAGCTCGGCTGACGCGGCAAAACCTCCGAGGTGGACCGACCGCCCATCGGGCGGCGGTTCACTATTATTTTTGGAACGGAACGATTAGGAGAATGGCATGAGCCGAATTCCCCTCACGGTAAACGGGGCCGAGGCCCTCAAAGTCGAATTGCACCGCCTGAAGACGGTGGAGCGCCCCAACGTCATCCAGGCCATCGCCGAGGCGCGGGCCCAGGGCGACCTGTCGGAGAATGCCGAGTACGATGCCGCCAAGGAGCGTCAGAGCTTTATCGAGGGGCGCATCGCCGAGCTGGAGGGCAAGCTGTCCAACGCCCAGGTCATCGATCCCAAGACCCTGGCCGCCGATGCCGACGGGCGGGTGGTGTTCGGCGCCACGGTGGAGCTGGAGAACCTTTCCAACGGCGACATCGTCACCTACCAGATCGTCGGCGACGACGAAGCCGAGATCAAGCATGGCAAGATATCCATCAGCTCTCCCATCGCCCGGGCGCTGATCGGCAAGTTCGCCGGCGATACCGTGGAAGTGCAGGCCCCGGGCGGAATGCACGAATACGAAGTGATCGACGTCAAGTACATCTGACCGCATCTTCCCGATGAGAAAAATCGCCGACGCCCTGCAGACCCTCGTCGTCACCCTCTGGGCCGGTGGGCTGTGGGTGACCGCGCTGCTGGTCAAGGTCCTGTTCGACGTCCTTCATGACGACCGGGTGTTGGCGGGAGCGATCGCCGGCAGGTTTTTTACCGCCCTGTCCTACATGGGCATGGCTTGCGGGCTGTATCTGGTGCTTTACCGGCTTTCCCGCTTCGGCGGCGGGGCGTGGAAGCAGCTGTTTTTCTGGGTGGCGCTACTGCTGCTGGGGTTGGTGGCGGCGGGACATTTCGGCATCCAGCCCGTATTGCAAGGCTTGAAGGACGCGGCGCAGCCTCTGGACGTGATGCGCAGCGCGTTCAAGGACAATTTTGTCAAATGGCACGGCATATCCAGCCTGGTCTACCTGGCGGAATGCCTCCTGGCCCTCGTCCTGGCGCTGCTGCCCAAATCAAGGTAGCTGGAGTTTCGGCTCCTTGGCCGGGCGATAGACGACCAGGATCTTGCCGATGTGTTGTACCGGCGCGGCGTCGAGGTGGCTGCAAAGTTCCGCCAGCAGGGCTTCCCGCGCGTCGCGGTTATCGGAGTGGACCTTGATCTTGATCAGCTCGTGCCGTGCCAGGGTGGCGTCGGCCTCCTTCAACACCGCCTCGGACAGGCCGGCGTCGCCGATCATCACCACCGGGTTCAGGCCGTGGGCCTGGGCCTTGAGGAAACGGCGCTGGGCAGGCGTCAATGAAATCATGATCTTCCTTCAAAAAACCCGGCAGTTTACTCCATGAAACGCAGCAAAACCAGCAAGGCGTGGATGCAAGAACACGTCAACGACCCCTACGTGAAAAAGGCCAAGCAGGAGGGCTGGCGTTCCCGCGCCGCCTACAAGCTGCAGGAGATCGATGACAGGGACCACCTGCTGCGCCCCGGCATCACGGTGGTGGACCTGGGGGCCGCTCCCGGCGGCTGGTCCCAGCTGGCGGCGCAGAAGCTGGCGGGAAAGGGCCGCGTCATCGCCCTGGACGTGCTGGAGATGGTGGGGCTGCCCGGCGTAACCTTCATCCAGGGGGACTTCCGCGAGGACGCGGTGCTGGAGCAGCTGGTGGCGGCCCTGGACGGCAAGCCGGTGGACCTTGTGATTTCGGACATGGCCCCCAATATGAGTGGCGTGGGCATCGCCGACCAGGCCCGCAGCATGCACCTGGCCGAGCTGGCCCTGGATTTCGCGGCAACGTGGCTGAAGCCCGGGGGAACTTTCCTGGTCAAGGTGTTCCAAGGGACTGGCTTCCAGGAATATCTCGCGGAAATGCGCCGCCACTTCCGCCAGGTGGCGACCCGCAAGCCCAAGGCGTCCCGGGACCGCAGCAGCGAAGTGTACCTGCTGGGGAAAGACCGGCTGAATCCCTAACATTTCGCGACTAAAAGGGATTAGAATGAAACTTGGTTTAATAGCAGTGATGGCAGGAGTAATGCCTTGAACAACATGATGAAGAACATCGCGATCTGGCTGGTGATCGCCCTGGTGCTGATGACCGTATTCAATCACTTCGGCGCGCGCCAGACGATCAACAACCAGATCGAGTACTCGCGCTTTATCGAGGACGTGCGCGGCGGGCGCGTGGCCAAGGTGGTGATCGAGGGCCATGTCCTCAAGGGCACCAATACCGATGGCAGCCGCTTCAGCACCTACGCCCCCTCCGACCCCTGGATGGTGTCAGACCTGCTGAAGAACGGCGTCGTGGTCCAGGCCAAGCCGGAGGAGGAGCCCTCCTTCCTGATGAATATCTTCATCTCCTGGTTCCCCATGCTGCTGCTGATCGGCGTGTGGATCTTCTTCATGCGCCAGATGCAGGGCGGGGGCAAGGGCGGCGCCTTTTCCTTCGGCAAGAGCCGGGCGCGGATGATGGATGAATCCGCCAACGTCATCACCTTCGCCGACGTGGCGGGCTGCGACGAGGCCAAGGAAGAGGTGAGCGAGCTGGTGGAATTCCTCCGCGATCCCTCCAAGTTCCAGAAACTGGGCGGGCGCATTCCCCGCGGCGTGCTGATGGTGGGCAACCCCGGCACCGGCAAGACCCTGCTCGCCAAGGCCATCGCCGGCGAGGCCAAGGTGCCCTTCTTCAGCATCTCCGGTTCCGACTTCGTCGAGATGTTCGTCGGCGTGGGCGCGGCCCGGGTTCGCGACATGTTCGAGAACGCCAAGAAGCACGCGCCCTGCATCATTTTCATCGACGAAATCGACGCCGTCGGCCGCCAGCGCGGCGCCGGCCTGGGCGGCGGCAACGACGAGCGGGAGCAGACCCTCAACCAGCTGCTGGTGGAAATGGATGGCTTCGAGGCCAATTCCGGCATCATCGTCATCGCCGCCACCAACCGCCCCGACGTCCTCGACCCGGCCCTGATGCGCCCCGGCCGCTTCGACCGCCAGGTGGTGGTTCCCCTGCCCGACATTCGCGGCCGGGAGCAGATTCTCATGGTTCACATGCGCAAGGTGCCCATCGCCCCCGACGTGGACGCCTCCATCCTGGCCCGCGGCACCCCCGGTTTTTCCGGCGCCGACCTGGCCAACCTGGTGAACGAGGCCGCCCTCTTCGCCGCCCGGGGCAACAAGCGCCTGGTGGACATGGACGACTTCGAGCGCGCCAAGGACAAGATCATCATGGGCGCCGAGCGCCGCTCCATCGTCATGCCCGAGGAGGAGCGCAAGAACACCGCCTACCACGAATCCGGCCATGCCGTGGTGGCCCGCCTGCTGACCCGGACCGACCCGGTGCACAAGGTCACCATCATCCCCCGGGGCCGCGCCCTGGGCGTGACCATGCAGCTGCCCACCGAGGACCGCTACAGCATGGAGCGGGAGCAGATACTGGAGAACATCGCCGTCCTCATGGGCGGACGCATCGCCGAGGAAATCTTCATGGGTCACATGACCACCGGCGCTGGCAACGACATCCAGCGCGCCACCGAAATGGCCCGCCGCATGGTCACCGAGTGGGGCATGTCCGATGTGTTGGGGCCCATGGTCTACGGCGAGAACGAGGGTGAGGTGTTCCTCGGCCGCTCCGTCACCACCCACAAGAACGTGTCGGAATCCACCATGCAGAAGGTGGACGGCGAGATTCGCCGCATCATCGACGAGCAGTACAAGCTGGCCCGCCGCCTGATCGAGGAGAACCGCGACAAGATCGAGGCCATGACCAAGGCCCTGCTGGAGTGGGAAACCATCGACGCCGACCAGATCGACGACATCATGGCCGGCCGCCCGCCGCGGCCGCCCAAGCCCGCGCAGCCGCCAGCGCCGCCGGCCGATGCGGCGCCCAGCGCGCCGGCCGCGCCGTCGTCCTCGTCGACGGCCAATCCCGCCCAGGAAACCTGATCCAGAGGGACGGAGGCATTCCGCCTCCGTCCCGTCTTTCACTCCCCAATGTTGCATTGCGGCAAATTCCGGCTTTCCCTGGACCGTCCCCTGGTCATGGGCATCGTCAACGTCACCCCCGATTCCTTCTCCGACGGCGGCCGCTATTTCTCCGTCGAGCGGGCGGTTGAGCACGGCCTGCAGTTGGTGGAGGAGGGGGCGGATATCCTGGACGTGGGCGGGGAGTCCACCCGTCCCGGCGCCGAAGAGGTTGGCGCTGGCGAGGAATTGGAACGGGTGCTGCCCGTCCTCGATGGCTTGCGGCGGGGCGGCGTGCCCCTGTCCGTCGATACCATGAAGCCGGCGGTGATGGCCGAGGCCCTGGCGGCAGGCGCGGCGATGGTCAACGACGTGCGCGCCCTGCGGGAACCCGGCGCGCTGCAGGCGGTCGCGGCGAGCGGCGCCGCCGTGTGCCTGATGCACATGCAGGGAGCGCCCCGCACCATGCAGCAGGCGCCCCGCTACGACGACGTGGTGGCGGAGGTAAAGGATTTCCTCCTCGGCCGGGTTCGGGCGGCGCTGGAGGCGGGCATTGTCCGGGAGCGGCTGGTGATCGACCCGGGGTTCGGCTTCGGCAAGACCCTGGGGCATAATCTGGAACTGCTGCGCCGCTTGGGCGAGTTCATGGACCTGAAGCTGCCCCTGTTGGCGGGCCTGTCGCGCAAATCCATGATCGGGGCGCTGACCGGCGCGGCGGTGGAAGAGCGCGTTTACGGCAGCGTGGCGGCGGCCATGCTGGCGGTGCAGAAAGGCGCCCGGATCGTCCGGGCGCACGATGTCAAAGCGACCCGGGACGCCCTGGCGGTTCTCGAGGCCGTGGAAGGGGAGAAGCAATGAGCAGAAAGTATTTCGGTACCGATGGGGTGCGCGGCACCGTGGGGCAGGCGCCCATCACGCCGGATTTCGTCATGCGCCTGGGCTATGCGGCGGGCCGCGTGCTGGTGGAGGCGGACGGCAAGTTCGCCCCCGGCGAGCGTCCCAGCGTGCTGATCGGCAAGGATACGCGCATTTCCGGCTACATGCTGGAATCGGCCCTGGAGGCGGGCCTGTCGGCGGCCGGGGTGGACGTGCTTCTCACCGGTCCCATGCCGACGCCGGCGGTGGCCTACCTCACCCGGGCCCTGCGGGCTCAGGCCGGCATCGTCATTTCCGCCTCCCACAACCCGTTCGAGGACAACGGCATCAAGTTCTTCTCCGGCGCCGGCCTGAAGCTTTCCGACGCGGTGGAACACGCCATCGAGGCCAACCTGGAACAACCCATGGAAACCATGCCCTCGGACAAGCTGGGCAAGGCCAAGCGCATCAACGACGCCGCCGGGCGCTACATCGAGTTCTGCAAGAGCACCTTCCCCAACGATTCCGACCTGCGGGGCCTGAAGATCGTGGTGGACTGCGCCCACGGCGCCACCTACCACGTGGCGCCCCACGTCTTCCACGAGTTGGGGGCGGAGGTGCTCCAGCTGGGCACCCAGCCTGACGGCCTGAACATCAACCTGGGCTGCGGCTCCACCCATCCCGATGCCCTGCGGGCGGCGGTGCTGGAGCACGGCGCCGACCTGGGCATCGCCTTCGACGGCGACGGCGACCGGGTGGCGATGGTGGATGCCAAGGGCCGCCTCTACGACGGCGACATGATGCTCTATGTCATCGCCAAGCACCGCAAGCAGGCCGGCAGGCTGGAGGGGGGGGTGGTGGGCACCCTGATGAGCAACCTGGGCTTCGAGCACGCCCTCGGGCGTTTGGGCATTCCCTTCGAGCGGGCCAAGGTGGGCGACCGCTACGTGATGGAGAAACTCCAGCAGCTGGGCTGGCAGCTGGGCGGCGAGAACTCCGGCCACATCCTATGCCTGGACAAGCATACCAGCGGTGACGGCATCATCTCCGCCCTTCAGGCCCTGGACGCGCTGAAGGCCAATAATGCCTCCCTGGCGGACTACACCCGGGAACTGGCGTTGTACCCCCAGGTGCTGATCAACGTCAAAGTGGCGAAAGGGTTCGATTACGCCGCCGATGGCCGGGTCAAGGCCGCGGTTAAGGAGGCGGAAACCGCCCTGAGCGGCAATGGCCGCATCCTGCTGCGCCCCTCGGGCACCGAGCCGGTGCTGCGGGTGATGGTGGAGGGGGCCGATGGCGAGGCCGTGAAAGGGTGGGCGGAAAAGCTGGCGGGGGTCGTTCGGTCGGCGGCGGCTTAACTTTTCGGCTCTCAAGGCTAAAGCAAAGGGGGCGGTTCACGCCCCTTTTGCTTTGATGTAGTGGCTACGGCGTAACCTTGCGCCTTCGGCGAAAGGTTAGCCTGCGCCGTTACATCAACGGTTCGATTTAGCCAAATCGACCGGTGATGTAATCCTCGGTCTGTTTCTTCGACGGCTTGACGAAGATGGTGTCGGTCTTGTCGAACTCGATCAATTCGCCCAGGTACATGAAGGCGGTGTAGTCGGAGGCCCGGGCCGCCTGCTGCATGTTGTGGGTGACGATGACGATGGTGTATTCCTCCTTCAGCTCGTTGATCAGCTCCTCGATCTTGGCCGTGGAGATGGGGTCGAGGGCGGAGGCGGGTTCGTCGAGGAGTACCACCTCGGGCTTCACGGCGATGCCGCGGGCGATGCACAGGCGCTGCTGCTGGCCGCCGGAGAGGCTGTTGCCGCTACGGCCGAGAATGTCCTTCACTTCGTTCCACAGGGCGGCCTTCTTCAGGGCCCATTCCACCCGCTCGTCCATTTCCCGCTTCGACAGGCGCTCGTAGAGCTTCACCCCGAAGGCGATATTGTCGTAGATGGACATGGGGAACGGCGTCGGTTTCTGGAACACCATGCCAACCTTGGCCCGCAGCTTGTTGAGGTCCTGCTTGGAATCGAGGATGTTCTGGCCGTCGAGGAGGATTTCCCCTTCCGCCCGCTGGGCCGGGTAGAGGTCGTACATGCGGTTGAAGGTGCGCAGCAGGGTGGACTTGCCGCAGCCGGAGGGGCCGATGAAGGCGGTGACCTTTTTCTCCGGGATGTTCAGGCTGACGTTCTTCAAGCCGTGGAACTTGCCGTAGTAAAAGTTCAGGTTGCGCACCTGGATCTTCGGGTTTTGGATCAATTGTCCGTCCATGGGGGGTCCTGAATCGTAAGGTTAATTCGAAGGCATTTTCTGGCGGAAGACGACCCGGGCCAGGATGTTGAGGCCCAGCACGCCCAGGGTGATGAGCAGGGCGCCGGCCCAGGCCAGCTTGTGCCAATCGTCGTAGGGGCTCATGGCGAACTGGAACACCACCACCGGCAGGTTGGCCATGGGCTGGTTCATGTTGGAGCTCCAGAACTGGTTGTTGAGCGCCGTGAACAGCAGGGGCGCGGTTTCGCCGGAAATCCGCGCCACCGCCAGGAGGATGCCGGTCATCATGCCGGCCTTGGAGGCGCGCCAGGTGACCAGGGTGATGACCTTCCAGCGGGGAGCGCCGAGGGCGGCAGCGGCTTCCCGCAGGCTGTTGGGCACCAGCTTCAGCATGTCCTCGGTGGTGCGCACCACCACCGGAATCACGATCAGGGCCAGGGCGAAGGCGCCGCCCCAGCCGGCGAAGTGGCCCACCTTGACGACGTAGATCTCGTAGATGAACAGGCCGATGACGATGGACGGCGCGGACAAGAGGATGTCGTTGATGAAGCGGGTGGTGGGAGCGAGCCAGCCACGGCCGCCGAATTCCGCCAGATAGGTGCCGGCCAGGATGCCCACCGGCGTGCCGATGAGGGTGGCGGCCACGGTCATCGCAAGGCTGCCGGCGATGGCGTTGAGCAGGCCGCCGTCGCTACCCGGCGGTGGGGTCATCTTGGTGAACAGGTCCATGCTGATGCCGCCGAAGCCATACTTGAACAGCGTGAACAGAATCCAGATCAGCCAGAACAGGCCAAAGGCCATGGTCAGCAGGGAGATGGTCAGGTTGAAGCCATTGATGAGGCGGCGGCGTGTGTAGATCGGGAACATGGGTACGCCTTCCTACGACTGGCGGCCTTCGCTCTTCCGCAGCTGCATCAGCAGCAGTTTGGAGAGGGAGAGGACGATGAAGGTGATGACGAACAGGATCAGGCCCAGTTCGATCAGGGCGGAGGTGTAGAGGTCGCCCACCGCTTCGGTGAATTCGTTGGCCAGGGCCGAGGCGATGCTGTTGCCGGGCATGAGCAGGGATTTCTGCAGCTCGTGGGCGTTGCCGATGACGAAGGTCACGGCCATGGTTTCTCCCAGGGCGCGGCCGAGGCCGAGCATGATGCCGCCGACGACGCCGGCCTTGGTGTAGGGCAGGACGATGTTCCACACCACTTCCCAGGTGGTGGCGCCGAGGCCGTAGGCGGATTCCTTGAGCACGCCGGGGACGACCTCGAAAACGTCGCGCATCACCGAGGCGATGAAGGGGATGACCATGATGGCGAGGATGATGCCGGCGGTGAGGACGCCGATGCCCATGGGCGGGCCCTGGAACAGGCCGCCGACGAGGGGCAGGGCGCCGAGGTGGTCGTTGATCCAGGGTTCCACGTGGTCGGCGAAGACCGGGGCGAAGACGAACAGGCCCCACATGCCGTAGATGATGCTGGGAATGCCCGCCAGCAGCTCGATGGCGGTGCCCAGGGGACGCTTCAGCCAGCGGGGGGAGAGCTCGGTCAGGAACAGGGCGATGCCGAAGCTGACGGGGATGCCGATCAGCAGGGCGACGATGGAGGTCGCCAGGGTGCCGACGATGGGGACCAGGGCGCCGAACTCGTCCGTTACCGGGTTCCAGGCGTCGCTCACCAGGAATTTGAAGCCGAAGGCCTTGATCGCGGGCAAGGCGCCCACGAAGAGGGAAATCAGGATGCCTGCCAGCAGGGCCAGCACAATGAAAGCGAACAGCAAGGTGACGTTCTGAAACAGCAAATCCAGCCAGCGCTGCCGTTTCAAACGGGCATCTGAAAAAAATTTGGACATAATCCAGGTTTCTTGTGTTAAGGCAAAGGCGGGGGCCGTTGCCGGCCCCCGCTGCAATGCAAGCAGGGTGGTCAAACCCCGCTATTGTAACAAAACTCCGTTACCAAATGGCCTTGCCGCTGGCATCCTTGAGCTGGGTTTTCCAGGCCTTGTCGATGATCTTCACCACCTTGTCGGGCATGGGGACGTAGTCCAGGCTCTCGGCCATCTTGCCGCCGTTCTTGTAGGACCAGTCGAAGAACTTCAGCACTTCCTTGCCGTTCTCGGGCTTGTCCTGGGCCTTGTGCATCAGGATGAAGGAGGCGCCGGTGATGGGCCAGCTCTTCTTGCCGGGTTCGTTGGTGAGGATTTCGTAGAAGCCGGGGGCGTGCTCCCAGTCGGCGCCGGCGGCGGCGGCCTGGAAGGTGTCGCTGTCGGGCTGGACGAACTGGCCGTCCTTGTTCTTCAGCTGGGTGTGGGACATCTTGTTCTGCAGGGCGTAGGCGTACTCGACGTAGCCGATGGAACCCTTGATCTGCTTGACGAAGGCGGCCACGCCCTCGTTGCCCTTGCCGCCGGTGCCCACGGGCCACTGGACGGACACGTTGTTGCCCACCTTGGTTTCCCAGTCCTTGCTCACCTTCATCAGGTAGTTGGTGAAGATGAAGGTGGTGCCGGAGCCGTCGGAACGGTGCACCACGGTGATGGCGCTGTCAGGCAGCTTCACGCCCTTGTTCAGGCCGGCGATGGCGGCATCGTTCCACTTGGTGATCTTGCCCAGGAAGATGTCGGCCAGCACTTCGCCGGTCAGCTTGACCTCGCCGGGCTTCACGCCTTCCAGGTTCACCACGGGCACCACGCCGCCCATGATGGCGGGGAACTGCATCAGGCCGTCCTTGGCCAGTTCGTCAGCCTTGAGGGGCATGTCGGAGGCGCCGAAATCCACGGTCTTGGCCTTGATCTGCTTGATGCCGCCGCCGGAGCCGATGGACTGGTAGTTCATGCCCACGCCGGTCTTGGCCTTGTAGGCCTCGGCCCACTTGGCGTAGATGGGGTAGGGGAAGGTGGCGCCGGCGCCGGTGATGTCGGCGGCGAAAGCGGTGCTGACGGTCATGCTGGCAAAAATCGCAGCGGTAAGCAGCTTGGTGCGGAATTTCATCGGGTAGTCTCCTGTTACGGTGAATAGGGAAAAACGCTTACGACTTCGAGGATTCTAGCCAGCCAATGTTAAAAAATTGTTACAGGTGAAGAATAGTTTGTTTTTACAAAGGGTCATGACTAGAACAGCGGGTTCAGTCTGACAATTTTGAGGAGGGTAAGGTACAAGTTCTGGCTCCGGTAGTTATACCGGAATTCGCACTCCTTGAGGTGCAGGTAGAACGTGTTCTTGCTC